>JBIKMI010000179.1:0-5915 GCA_044359285.1 Kiritimatiellia bacterium | reverse complement strand
ATGAAGCCTACACCTATCAGACATTCAAGAAAAATCTTGTGGCTTGTTATGACGGCGTGCTTGGCCCGCAGGAGAACAGGGCATACGATGCAACAGCCCTGCACCTGTCACTCCCTTATGCTTTCGGCAACTCAATGGAATCTGTCTTCTGTATGGTGTGCGTTTAACTTTACATCCGGGCCGCCAGCTGCAGATTCCGGTCCCGGGCACTGGCCACAGCCCACCGTGCCGCAATCCGGAATCCGGGAATCCAGACAATTTCCCCCTCACACTCGACCACCGGTACCCGCTGCCGCTCGGCGCGCGGGACTTTGGCGTCCACCAGAATGTCTTGAACTTTTCTGGAACCTTCGAGGCCGAACGGGCTCATCCGGTCGCCCGACTTCCACCCGCGAATCCACAAGGTCCGCTTCGCCCAGACCGCCGCACTCACACTCGCCCGGGCAGGAAGGGTGCCCGGCCCCGCCCCCCGGTCTTTTACTAAACCCGGGCCCCGTGTGACGGTCAGCGTAAGCCCCAAGGCAGGAATGACCGTCTTGCCGGGTACCTTCAGCTTGACTCGCACCGGTGGCGCACACACCTTGGCAGGTGCCTCCACGCGGAGCTCGTCATAGTGACGCCGGACTTTCCAGCCGCCCTTGATTTCCACCGCGCCACTTCCCTCGGACCGCCCGAGCAGCCGATCGACCCGCGCCACCGCCTCAAAGGCAAGTCCCTCTTCCGGCACACCCTGTCCGAAAAGCCATAACCGGATCACCCGCCGCCGGGCGGCGAGGGGCTGGCTGACCAAGCGGTCCCTTCGCAAGGACACCCTCACCCCAGCCCTCTCCCCTGAAGGGAGAGGGGGTGCCGAGCGGCATTCTGCGAGGAGGGTCCGGGCCAGATCATCCAGCCATGCGTCTTCGGCCACCAATACAGCCTGGGTGCGCTGTAAGGTCTGGCGAATACCCGGATTGTACGCCCGCTCCAGGAGCGGAAGGAGCTCATGCCGGACGCGGTTCCGCAGAAAGGCGGAGTCAGTATTGGTTTCATCTTCGCGCCACACCTCTTTCGCCGCCCGTAGATACGCCTCGATCTGATCCCGTGTGACGGCCAGTAACGGACGGATGACCCGGATCCCGGCCACCGCCGTTTCGGGAGCCATCCCGGAAAGGCCACCCCGCCCCGCCCCACGCAGGAATTTCAGCAGCATCGTTTCAACCTGATCATCCGCGTGATGGGCCGTGGCAATCGTATCCGCCCCAACCCTGCGGGCCGTCCGCACCAGGAACGCATAGCGGGCCTCACGCGCCGCCATCTCTACCGAAATTCCCTGCTGCTTCGCCAATGCGGGAACGTTCGCCCGGCCGACCACACAGGGAATCTTCAGGCGCCCTGCCAGTGCCCGGACAAAGGCGGCATCGCCCCGGGCGCACTGGCCGCGGAGGCCATGGTCGAGATGGGCCACGGTCAGTGGCCACCGCTTGCGTTTTGCCAAGCCATGCAGCATGTGAAGCAAGGCTACTGAATCCGCCCCACCCGACACCGCCACCAGGATGTGGGAACCAGCGCCTACAAGACTGGGGTCAATCAGAAGAGTTTGAACAGAAGCTCGCAAAGATCGCGAAGGCGTCCGTGGCGAGTACGCCACAGGCGCATGTTTTTTTTCAGAAATCAAACCCATAGTGTTTACGCCGCAGGCGTAACCATTACCACCTTCGCGGTCTTTGCGAGCTTCCACGGCCTCCGTAGCCTTGGCGAAGGAGGCTGTTCAAATTCTCTTTCTTGCCCACTGCCAACTGCTCACTGCTTACTGCCCACTGCCTACTGGCGTGAGTTGGCGGATCCCGCCCATATAGGGCACGATCGCATCGGGGAGGATCACACTTCCATCCGCCTGCTGTCCATTCTCGAGGATGGCGACCATCAGCCGCGGCAAGGCCACGCCGGAACCATTCAAGGTGTGGACAAAGTCCAGCTTCCCATCCGGGCGCCGGTAGCGGATGTTGGCGCGCCGCGCCTGGAAGGATTCGAAATTACTGCAGGAGGATACTTCCAACCATCCGTTCTGCCCGGGCGCCCAGAGCTCAATGTCGTAGCACTTCGCCGCGGCAAAACTGATATCCCCTTTGCACAGTGACAACACCCGGTAGTGGAGCCCCAGCCGCTGTAACACCTCTTCGGCATTCACAACCAAGGCCTCGAGCTCGGCATAGGAGGTGGCCGGCTCGACAAATTTCACCATCTCGACCTTGTCGAACTGATGGACCCGGATGATCCCGCGGGTCTCTTTACCGGCGGCACCGGCCTCACGGCGGAAACACGGCGTGTAGGCCGTCAGATAGACCGGCAGGGGCTTGTCGATCACATCGTCCCGGTAGTAATTCGTCACCGGCACTTCGGCCGTGGGGATCAGCCAGAGGTCATCGGTCGCGTGATACATATCCTCCGCCATCTTCGGTAGCTGCCCGGTGCCGATCATGGAGGCGGTGTTGACCACAAACGGGGGGAGCATTTCGGTATATCCGTGCTCGGTGGTGTGAAGATCCAGCATGAACTGGATAAGGGCGCGCTGCAATTTGGCGCCCTGCCCCAGATACAACGGGAAGCCGGAGCCGGTCATGCGGGCGCCCCTGGCAAAATCGAAGATGCCGAGCCGCTCGCCGATCTCCACATGCCCCTTGGGCTCAAAGGCAAAGGTCCTGGCCGCCCCGTAGGTACGCGCCACCACGTTCGCGGCGGCATCCAGTCCGTCGGGCAGGCTGCTGTGGGGGAGATTGGGAATCCGCAACAAGGTCTCCTTGAGACGGCTGTCAATATCCCGGACTTCGCCATCCTTCTGGACAATCAGATCGCCCAGTTCGCGCATGGCCTTCTGGGTCGCGGTGGTATCCTGGCCCTTGCTCTTGAGCATGCCGATCTCCTTGGAAACCACATTGCGCTGATTTTTCAGGTTCTCAACCTCGGTCACCAGCTTGCGGCGCAGCCCGTCATCGGCCACCACCGCATCCAGAAACTCCAGGCTGGCGCCCCGGGACACTAACCCCTGCCGCACCTGATCCACATGGTCACGAATCAATTTGATATCCAGCATACATCACCCCACCGGTTGGTTCATTAAACGTGAGGGGATGCTAGCGAAGCCTACGGCGGGATGCAATGCCGGAAGCAGGTTATTCGTTGGTGGTTAATCGTTATTGGGAAATTCCTGATAACAAATAACCAATAACCTAATCGCCTTATTCGCTTAATTTGACCGGCGATTTGATGGTGATGCGGCGGGCCTGCGGGGAGGCAAGGGTCTCAAAGAAAAGATGGATGGTCCGGGGCGGAAAAATATCCTCGGCCCGTTCGGCCCATTCAATGGCCGTGATGCCGGCGGAGTCAAAATACTCCTCAAGCCCCAGCATCAGGGCATCGAGCGAGTCACGCAGGCGATAGAGGTCGACATGCACCAGGGGGCGGAGCCCGGCGTACTCATGCACCAGGGTAAACGTCGGACTGGTCACCGGCCGGTCCACGCCCAAGGCGAGGGCCAGGCCCTGGACAAAACAGGTCTTGCCGCTCCCGAGATCGCCATGCAACGCCAGCACCTGGGCGCCCGGCAGTTGTTTCAAGAGGTGCCGGGCCAGTTTATGCGTGTCTTTCACGCTGTTGGATTCAACGACTAAAATGTTCATACCCGTGGAGCGTCAACTCCTTGCATTCCTCTCCATCCCGGCCTTCCACCCGCCCCGGCTGCGCCGTCATCGCCCCGATCCGTGTGCACGGCAGGCGAAAGGCGTTGGCCCAGGCGGACTCAACCGCGCGGACCTTACGGCTCGGGACGGTGAAGAGTAATTCAAAATCCTCCCCATCGGCAAGCGCATGTTCAAGAGCGGAGCGTTGATCCCTGAGACGGCGGGCCGCCGCGGCCACGGGAACGCAGCCGAGATCCAGCACCACTCCGGTGCCGCTGGCGGCTGCCAGCCGTCGCAGATCGGTGGCCAGCCCGTCACTCACATCCATCATGGCCGTAACCCCGGCCGCGTCGCGTAGCCATTGCCCCTCGCGAAGCCGCGGTTCAAACCGCAGATGTCGGCCCAGCCCGCTGCCGCCCAGGGAGCCCGTCACATAGAGGGCCTCCCCCGGCCGGGCACCGGAGCGGAGTAGCGCCGTACCGCGGGGAAGTCGCCCCACGGCAAACACATGGACTTCAAGAGCGGGTCCGCGGCTGGTGTCGCCCCCGACGATCGCCGCGCCATACCGGCGGGCCAGCCGGGCCATGCCCTGATAGATCGCCTCAATACGGGAGACCGAGGCCGTGGGTGGCGCGACCAGATCCACCAGGACCCACAGCGGCTCCCCGCCCATGGCGGCCAGATCGCTGAATACCCGGCCCAGCGCCTTATGCCCGATCGCCCCCCCCGGAGTCGACGGCAGGAAATGAACACCCTCAATGACCGGATCACTTTTCAGCAGCAGATCATAGGGGTCACGCCGGCCCGTACGGACCACGGCACAGTCGTCGCCGATTCCGGCGATCACATCCGCCCTGCCCGGCACCAGCCGTTTCAGCCGGCGGATCAGGTTATCCTCACCTATCTGCTCTGTATTCATTTTCTGACAGAATGAACAGAATATACGAAAATTAATTTAAGATCGTCTTCTGAATTCTGTCTCATTCTGTAAACTCTGTCTAAACATTCTTTGTGGCCTGCGGGAGACGCAGCGTGAAGGTGCTGCCCTGACCCGGGACGCTTTCCACCGAAACGCTGCCGTGGTGGGCGATGGCAATATGTTTGACGATCGCCAGCCCCAGCCCGGTCCCGCCCATGGCGCGGCTGCGCGCCTGATCCACCCGGTAGAACCGTTCAAAAATGCGGGACCAGTGGGATCGCTCAATCCCCGGGCCCTGATCCGCCACCCGGATCTCCACGCCGTCCTGGAACTGGGCACCGGTCAGCGTAATCCGCGTATTCTCCGGACTGTACTTGATGGCATTATCGAGCAAATTCCCGACCGCCTGTTCCAGCAGTGGCGCATGAATCAGGGTCTGCAGCGAATCGGGACAATCCAACACCAGAAGGATCTGTTTAGCTTCCGCCCGTTTGACAAACGACTGGACGGCCCGGGCCAGAACATCCTGGACAGACCCCATGCCGAGGATGATCTCGCCACGTTCCGACTCAAACTCCAGCCGGGACAAAGCCAGCAGATCCTCCACCATTAATTCAAGCCGATTCACATGCCGTCCCATCATCTCCAGGAAACGCAAGGACTCCGCCGGGTTTTGGACAGCCCCCCCCGCCAGGGTTTCCACACAGCCTTTCAGGGTCGTAATCGGCGTCTTCAACTCGTGGGAGACATTGGCCACAAAATCACGACGCATGCTTTCCAGCCGTTTCAAACGGGTGATGTCGTTCATGACCACCAACGCCCCGATAATTTCGCCCACCGCCCCTTTCAGCGCGGCCCCGTGCAACTGAATCACGCGTTCCGATTCGCCCCGCAGCACAATCTCCCGCTCCGTCGGACCCGGCGCCGCCAGGGTCACCCCCAGGAATTCCTGCAACTCGATATTACGGACGGTCTCGAGAATATGGCGGCCGCGGGCTTCTTCGGGTTTCAACCCCAGCAATTGGCAGGCGGCGGGATTGATGTGCAACACGCGTTGCGCCAGATTCACGGCCAGAACCCCCTCCACCATATTGGCCAACACCGCCCGTTGCTCATTATGTTGCAACGCCTCGGAACGGACCCGCTCCTGAAGCAGCACCGCCATCTGATTCATGGTCTGGGCCAGCGCGCCCATTTCCGCCGTATCCGGCACCGGAATCCGGGCGGAGAGCTCCCCTTTCGCAAATTGCTCGGACACCTGCCGCATATATTCGAGCGGCCGGGTGATCCGGCGCGAAAGCGCCCACGCCACCAGGGCAAACAAGCCGGCTACAATC
>JBIKMI010000265.1:0-3887 GCA_044359285.1 Kiritimatiellia bacterium | reverse complement strand
CGAACTTCACCTTGACCTGATTGCGGACGCGCGGATCAATGTTCATGTCGACATCGGCGACGCGTACGCCAAGAGGCTCGCCCGGCATGATCGCCGCCAGAAGCTCCGCCGTCTTGCCGGGCTTCACCGCGGCAATCTCCGCGTCCGATCCCAGCAGGATCAGATCACCCCAGGTGCTCGGGGTCATCGACGCCTGCTTGCCGAGCTCCGTGGTCCACCAGAAATAGGCATTGTCGCCGTTGTCGGTGCTGAAATTGAAGGCGATGATCCGACCCGGGGTCAGGCTCCCTTTCCGCAAGCGGGACAACGGCATGAAGATCTCGACCTGGTAACCCCGCGGGTTCACGGTCCGCTTCATGGCCATGCGGGGGGCATCAGGTCCGGTGGCATTGGAGCTGATCAGTTCGGGGCGGCTCCCCGGCATGATTAACTCGCCCCCGATCACCCCGGGTTCGCGGCGCGAGCCCAGCGGCCAGAACCAGAACTGCTGCTGGTCCTCCTGGCGGCTATCGGAGCGGCGGTTACTGAGATCCAGCCAGACTTCCAGACAATCGCCCTCCCAGAAATTCTTCCGGTCAATGTTGGTATCATCCTCGTCATCCACCATCTGGTAGGCAAAGTAGAACCCGCGATAATCCCATTGCACCATGAGATAGCGGTTGGTTTCCCACGCCGCGGGAATAGCCTTATTCCAGAAGGCCTTCTCGATAACGCCACGCAGCGCGAACGGACGCACTCCCGCCCAGTCGGTCAGATCGCCGTCGATGGCCGGCGAATTGGTCGCGAACGGCGCCCCGCCGTAGGCGAAGGTCTTGAATTCGGGTGGCGCCAGCGTACGTTCAACCTTCACCGTGTCGTTGGTTGGCGCCTTCGTGCGGTCACGGCGGGACCCAACCAGCATGAGCGCCGGCCGGTTCGAAACGACTTCGGAGGTGGCGACCGAGACCACATTGGTCAGCGACGGCGCCACCAGTACGACCTCCTTGACCTCGCGTCCCTGGATCACCGACTCGAGATTCCTGCGGTATTCCGAGGGATTTTCAAGGAATGCCTTGCGGCCACCCGCCCCTGCCTTCACCGTCATCCCAAGTTTGGCCAGCTTGTCACTCATGCCCGCGATCAGTGATTCGCGCCCCCCGGTTGCGAGGGCGCGCGACGCGCTGCCCCTGGCACCCGCCAGACGCTGGCGCAAGGCATCCGTCTGGCTCGCGCCAAACGACTCGGCCCCCGGCAGGCGGAGCGAGGATTTCGCGCTGCTGCTGATGGCATTCTGCGTACCATCCTTGAGCGACTTGGCGAGTGAGCTTTGCAGCTCTTTGCCAACCGAATCCATGCCGGTGTCGTCCCCGTCGGATTCGGCCGCCGCTGCCTGCACGTCCGATGTCTTCGTACTCCCGGGCTTCCGGGGTTTCTTCTTCCCCTTTCGCGCGCCATCCTTCGGCGCACCGCCAGCGTCCCTGGCCTCGGCGCCGCTCTCCTCGCTCGCCTCCACACTGTCTTCGACGGCCTCGTTCCGGCGCAAGGCGTCCGGCTTGACGCCGAATTGCTTCGCCGTCTGCCCCATCATCTCAGCGAAGGCGTTGTCGAACAGATTGGATTCGCTTCCCGAAAGAAGCAGATCCGCCGCCTGCTGGCCTACCCGTCTGACAAAGGTCTCGTCTTTCTCCATTCCCTTCCTCGCGAGCACCTTCCCGGTCAGGTCCTCCGCCCTCTCGCGGAACTCGGTGGCCACCTTCTCGCGCAACGCCTGGCGCACAAACTCGCGTGTTTTCTCCCGCAACGCCGGATCCTCGGTGAGGGCGGCATCCACGGTCTGGACGAAGTTGCTCTCGAATCGCTGGGCCGCCCCTTTCAGGAGGTCTTTCTCGCCCGCGATCTGACGCGACAGGGCGGAGAGACGGTTCGTGGCGACATTCATGTCGCGCTGGGCGATGGAGATATCCTTGCGCCCCGGCCGCGGTCCGGACTGGGGGATCTGCGGATCCGTGGGCTTGGTCGTTAACGTTTCGGCGGCATGGGTAATGGCCGTTTCGCCCGTGTCACGCACATCCTTTCCCATCTGCTCGATCGTGCGGCTGGACGCGGTCTCGGCCCCCTTGTCGGCGGCGGCGGCAGACTTCGCCAGGTGATCCTGCGCGGTATTGAGCGTCTTCAGGATCGCATCCAGGTTGCCACGCGCCGTGGCGGCGGCCTTGACTTCGTCAGCCGTTGGCCCGCCGATCATGGTTGAGAGTTCGCTGCGCGCGCGCACCAGATCGTTCACGAGGTTAGAGACCGAGGTGCGGGTCTGCGCGCTGGACTGCAGGGCCGCGGCCATACTGTTGGCGGCCGTGAGTTCTCCGGTCCGCTTCACAGGCCCGGCGACGACCGCATCGGTCTGGCGTGCCGCGGCGCCAAGCGCGTTGGCGACCGGTATCTCGGCCTTGTCCGTCATCGGTGTGGCCGTGCCGCGCAGATCCCGGGCCGCGCCATCGAGCGCGGCACGGATCGCCTCCTGGGCCTCAGTGGCACCCGCGCGGGCCGCCACCGCCTCGCGCTGGGCGGTGCGCCGGCCGGCATCGGCCTGGAGCGAAACCGCGGCGATCGCCTGGGCGCTCGCCATGGCCTTGTCCAGAAGGTTCGTCGCGTTGCCTGCGGCCGCAAGCGCCGCGGACGCAGCCTTGGCCACGGCGGCATTGGTGCTGGCAGCAGCGGTCGTGAGCGACTTGGCCGCCTCGCCGATCGCACGGGTGGTGTCCGCCAATGCGGAAGCTGTCTTCTCGGAGGCCATGGCGGCTTTGGCAGGGTCATTGCCCTGGAGGGCCGCGGAGGCGGCCTTGACCGTGTCACTGGCGGTTTTCGCCGTCGCGAGGGCGGCCGCGGCCAGCCCCGCTTTCGCGTCAGCCGCGCTGGCCTGAGTGGCCTGCGTGGCGGCATTCTGGAGGGCCGACTGCGCGCCGGCGAGGGCTTTCTCGAGGTCCGCCTGATTTTTGACCGCCTCTTTGACAAGCGCATCACTCTTTACAGCGTTCTCATCGGCTTTAGCCTTGGCCGTGAGGGCTTTGTCCAGCGCATCGGTCTGGCGCGCGGCCTCGGTGGCCGCCTGCAAGGCCTTTTCCACGCTGGCATCGGCCTTGGCGGCGGCGTCCGTGCGTTTCTGGTTGTCGCCCAGCGTCCGCGCGAGGTCCGCTCCAATGGCCGCGCTCTGGGTTTTGGCCTGGTCGATCTGCTGTTGCGCCTGTGTCAGGCCGGCGGTCGCGGCGGAAAGTTCCTTCTGACGGCGGGCACGTTCCCCGGCCAGGAGTTTATCCACCTCGCCGCGCATCTTGGCACTCTCCGCCTGGCTCATGAGATCCCGGGCCTTCTGATTGAACTCCGGCAGGGTTGCGGCAACGCCGGACAACACCTGCGCGGCGATCTCGTCCTTGGTCTCGTCGGCCAGTTCCGTCATGAGCGCATCCATCGCGTCCTCCCGCAGGTCGCGCATCGCCGCCTCGAGATCGGCCGGCGTCAACTCCGCCAGGTTCCCCTTGGCGAGTTCCGCCGCACGGGCATCGATGTTGGTCTGCAGGGTGGCGAGCGAGTTGGTCCAGAACGCCTCGAACGCGGCGGGGGGAATCTCGGCCACCGCCCGGAGGTTCTCCTTGAGCGCCTGGGTCAACTCCTTGCTGACCTCCTCGCTGGTCGCTTCGCGAACGACCTTTTCCACGGCCTGCTGCTTCATGAGCATGATTTGCTCTTCCGAAAGCGGCTCCTCCTGCTGCTTGCGAAACAGACCGAGAATGGAGGGCACCACGATCATCCCCACGAGTACCAGGTGCAGGATAATCGAAAGCCCAATGAATACCCGCAAGGGGGTACTCATCACCGGACGCGCTGTTTTGGAAGAGGGGACCGTATGCCCTGAA
>JBIKMI010000027.1:0-16802 GCA_044359285.1 Kiritimatiellia bacterium | reverse complement strand
CTGCTCCGGTTCACCAGGCTCGACCTGAAAGCTCACCTGCTCCACGCCGGCGTTGATCACCGCATTCCAGACCTGCACGATGCGCTCATACCGTGCGGCGCCATCCCCGACAATCACCACCGTGGGCTTCTTCTTGTCGGCCTCGCAGGTCTTCAGGTAAGTCTTCAGATCCTTGACCAGTTCCGGGATCTGCCGGTAACGCTCCTCTTTGCTGCCGGCCTTGTTCTTCAGGACATACCCCTCCGCGGTCACGGTGATCAGGTGGGCATCCTCGATATTGATGGACTGTGTGGCGGCGGCGCGGGGAATATCCACCGCCAACCCCTCCTTCAACGTCGGCGCAGTGATCATGAAGATCACCAGCAACACGAGCATCACGTCCACCATCGGTGTAACATTGATTTCCGAGTTCGACCGGTGCCGACCGGTCGTGCCTTTACTGCTTCCTAGCGACATTCCCATAAGTCTATCCTCCGCGGGCGGTTTCGCTGGCTTAGCGCTTGGCAGGGTCCTTTTCCGGCACCGACGTCAGCCCGCCGCCGGATTGCAGCAGCAGGAATGATTTTTCAGTAAACGCACCGGTCTTCTCGCGCAGATCATCCATACGCGCCATGATCCAGTTGTACGCCACCACCGCCGGAATGGCCACGAAAAGCCCCATCGCCGTGGCAATCAGCGCCGAGGAAATCCCCGGGGCAACCACCTGCAGACTGGCGGACTTGGCTCCACTCAACGCCTGGAAGGTCGTCATAATACCCCACACCGTGCCAAGCAGTCCGATGAAAGGCGAGGAACTGCCGATGGAGGCCAGGATGTCCAGCCCGTTGAACATGCGCGAGAACTCCTCCTGCGCCGAGTGCTGCATGGATTGAAGAACCTTTTCATCAAGACTCTTCGGCGTCCTCAATACGAGCTCCTCCGCGCTCGGACGGTCATCCGCCTTAACGACTACGTCACGATCATCGCGCCATCGCTCGATGCCGGCCCGGAACACCGTGAACATCAGCGCGTTCGGGAACTTCACGCCCTCGCGCAGAACCGAACCCGTGTGGTTGGCCTCCGCAAACATCTCGAGAAAACGGGCATTGTCCGCCGCCGTCCGCCGGACCAGCCGGACCTTATGAAGGATCAGCGCCCAGGACAGCACCGAAAGCGCCGCCAGAAGCAGTAATACAGCCTTCTCCACTCCACCCGAGACCTCGATGGAATGGGATACCAGTTGCCAGAGCGATTGAGTTGTTTCCGTCGTTGTATCCATAATCTATTTGCTCCACCTGTTATTTTGACATTTCACGTTCACCCCAAATACCTAGCAATTAGCATGCCAAGCCACATCCAGCCTGTTGACGGCAAGATCACCCTGATATACCGCGAAACGAGACACAGGACTGCGTCCTGTCGTATACATCAGCTAGCGGATAGTGTGCATCACTGTGCACAGCCGCCATGCTGAGTGACCTTGAATGGAGCCTGGCGATACCTGTCGCCCTTATCCGAGCAGGCTCTGCACCGTGTTCGCCATGCGGTAGTCCATGTGGCGCGGGGGCGCACAGGAGTTCCGGACCCTGTCCATCAACGCGTCATCACATGGAATCCCTTCTTCCTTTGCCATACATTTCGCCTTATAGGTGTACCACAATTCCGCCGTCCAACCGTCACCTTCGCGGGCGTCTTCAAGCAAAGACGGATCGCCCATGATCCCGGCCGCCACATCAAGCTGGTCCAGTTCAATGACGGCCCACAGCCGGAGCATGCGCACCCGGTTGCGCCTCCGCGTTGCCGCCGGGGCGGCGTCGATCAACGCCAGGCACTCCACCGGATTTTTGAAGAACACCAGAGCGGTCGCATATTCAACTGTCAGCCGCCAGTCATCCGGAGCCAGGCGAACGGCGCGCCGGTACCCTTCCATGGCCTCATCCTGTCGCTTTTCCATGGTCGCCAGACAGGCCAGGTTGCGGAGCGCCCACACGTTTTCCGTATGACGGAGCGACTGTTCCCAGGCCGACCGGGCCTCGGTGTACCGGTCATGGGCAAGGTGCATCACCCCCAGTTGCAGCAACGATCCCCAGTGTTGACCGGTAGCGGTGTTCATCGAGGCCTTCAACAGCTCCAGCCACGCTTCCTGGATCATGTAGGAACCGGGGGCTTCTTGCGGCGCCGCTGACGGGAAGCCACCCTGCTTGAGCAACGCCAGCCAGGGCGCCTGCTCAGGCCCCAGCGACGCATCATCAAAAACCAGTGACGGACCGCAGAATGGCCGTTCGCCTCCGCGTTCACGCCGCACCCGTTCGAGCGCCCCCCAACCACTCCCGCGCCTTACCACTTCCTCCGGCGCCGCCAGCGACATCGGGCGTGTCGCTTCGAGCATCCGCTCCAGGGCCGGTAGCGCCGCAGATCTCGCCAAGCGCGCACCGGTGTGTCTCCACGCCGCTTCCCAGTCCGGACCATGCACTATGCCCGGCTCCGCCTCCATGAGACCATAGGCCTCCAGCCACTCAAAGGTTGCGCCGCCCGGAAGCGGACGGCACGACCCCTGGGTCCGCTCCAGCCCGGCCTGGATTTCCACGTACTCATGGCCCGGCGTATTGAGAAACTCCTGCCAGTGCTTACAGGCCGGCAGTTGCCCCCAGACAAACAGCTTGCGCCCCCGTAATCCGCCGGTGGACGCCTGGAACAACCCGCGCCCCTCCGCATCCAGGGCCGTAATCCAGGGCTGTCGGTCCGGTGGAATCACATAGAAATCATCATTGCCGATGGGAATGTTCACGGGATAGGAACGATCTACTCCCTCGTGCCGGGGGTGCGGAAACTGGCTCATCCATCCCGTGTCGTAGGCGAAATGCAGCAGCGATTCGGCGGGCACAATCACACGGCCCCCGGGCTGATCCGGTACCGCCATGTTCGACCACCAGTACACCGGCACCGTGCGGTCATCCGGATTGCGCAGGGCCACACGGACCAGCAGCGCCTCACTGCCGTCGGGCAGGAAACAATCGATCTGGTAGGCCAATCCGCGCACCCGCTCGTATTCATACAGGCGCAGGACCGGCGTACCGTCCGGCAGGCGGGTCCGGGCCGCGAATAAACGCTCACACGTCAGCGGCGTATGGCCGGCCCAACAGAAGTTCCATTCCACGCCGCCGCTGAACCACGCGACCCGAAGCCCCAGATTGCCGGGCTGGAACACGGGATTGCGGAAGAGCAGCTCACGGCCGCTGGGCTTGTGGATGAGGGACCATAACCGCCCGCCCATCTCGAGCAGGAAGGTGGCCCGCAATGTTTCGTTTTCCAAGACGGCCACATCAAAGGCTCGCGGCTCACGCTGGCGGGATAAATCATCCTGCAACTTGTACGGCAGACAGTTCGAGGGCATGCCATACCGGATGTACCGCGCCTCTTCGGGCGGAACCCCGGGGTCAATTTTCGCCGGGTCAGGGGCATTGGGCGGGGGTGGCACACCGAACTGGGGGTGCGGGCTCTCCGGCCCGATCCCGCCCGCCGGCATGGTAAAGGTCTCAAAACGCAGTTCACTCATCGATTCCTGACTCCTTCCGAAATAGACACAGCCCCCCGGCCGCAGAGCCCAATCCCATTCCTGCCAGCTGTGAGCGGCTGGCTCTTTTTGCCAAACCTGAACACGCCCCCGACCCCTTTCGGCAACGTGACCACCCCGGTGCAATGCCCTCCTTCAAAGTTCAGATCCGCCTCAATGACACCGTTGGGATGCGGCAGAACCCCGTGAATCTTCCTCAAGGCCCCCGGCGAGGGCGCAATTTCGACCTGTGCAAACGCCGGTGCCGCCGGACGGATCCCCAGAAGCGTGGCGAATAAATGAAAGAGAATATGCGAGCCCCACCCGTGGCAGTCGGAGCGGCTGGGCTCGTACATCTCGGGCGCCGTCTTGAGCCCGCTCTCCGGAATCCGCTTCCAGAAATCCATTTTGGAGAGCAGCAGGTCTCCGCGGTTGAACCGGCGATAGGTCTCGAACAGGTAGAACATCCCGAAACAGGGCTGCGTGCGTACCAGATCCGGCGCGTCGATCAGGGCCTGGAAACAGGCTTTCTCAAGCGCTTTGGGCATCAGCCCCGACAGAAGCGCCATGCACTGGGCATGTTCGCTGTATCCGGTCTTCCCCGCATCATCGGCAAACAGCGCGCGCTTCGGGTCCCAGAACCGCTCCATCACACCGTCAAATAACTCACGTGCAAGACGCCGGTTCCGCGCCGCCAGCTCCTGTTCACCAAAAACCTCCTCGATCTCGGCAAGCTTGATCGTCGCGGTGACATGGAGCAGGTTCAGGATGCTGCTGGCCCCCTTCGCGGGATCAATGCCATAGATAAACGCCGCCCATTCCGGAGCGGTATCAACAAACGGCCACCCGGGCAACGGATGGAGCAACCCATCCTTCCCTTTTAAAGTCTCCAGCCAGCCCTGGTTCGCCCGCATACCGGGGATCAGCTCCCTCACAATCTCCTTGTCACCCCGCCAATACAGGTAATCATGAACCAGCAACGGCCAGTACATCGGGAAGGAACTGATGATCTGGGGGGTGGCGGGATAACTGGAATTAAGAAAGCCTTCCTGGTGGCGGGACCAGTCGATCAAACGCAGTCCCCGCCGGCAAAGCCGGTCGTCCGCATAGAGCGCATAGGTCGTGAGCATCTCGAGCCGCCCGTCACCCACGTAGCAGGCCTGCTCATAGTGCGGACAATCCATGAAGGTCTCGTGCGCATTCATCAGCAGACTGCGTTCAGCCAGCGGGATCATCGCCGCGATCGTGGGATCATCGCACTCGAAGCGGGCTTCGCGCTCGAAGGGGTAGCGTGTCTCACGGAAGGAAATATCCCGGACCGCAACCGGGCTCTTGCCGCCGCGGATCGTGATCAGCACGTACCGCCCGCTCCGCCACCAGCAGGCTTCGTAACTCCGATCCGTTGATCCATCGAGAATAAAGGTGTCGCGTAACCCGCGGTAGTACTTGCTCACAACCTCCTCGCGGTGCCCCTTGTGCTTGCTCCGGCGCGACGCCGGCCGCTCGAACAACCCCTCGGCCCAGATCAGGGATACATCGGCCCCCACCCCGCCGGAAACCGTGGCCCGGCTGTAGCCGCAATAGTAATCGCCCAGATCCACCAGCACCGATACAGAACGCCCGCCGGCAAGGCGAACCGGCTGGCCTTTGTCGAGGAGCGCCTGCCAGTCCGGGATCTCCGGATGCTTCAGCGCCGCAGGCGCCAACGGCGTCTCGAGGTCAAGCCCGCCCTCGATCACCGCCAACACCTTGCCCACCCTCGTCACCCGCCCCCGTTGATCCGCCAATTCGGAGGGATCGAGCCGCCAGCCGGGCAATACACCCGACCATTCGGAGACCGGCATCGGGCCGCTCACCACCACCGGCGTTTCCGGCTTCACGGTCGGCGCGAAGAGCTTCCGCCCGTCGATGGTCTGGCAAGCGCCGACCGTGGGCGGCTTGCCCTCACCCGGCCAGGCCCCAAACGACCAGGCATCCAGATCGTAAACCTTCCACCGTCCCGCCCCCGTGTTGAGTACCGGCCCGAGATCCCCTTCGGCCGCCAGGATGAAGCCGCCGCGCCAGCTCTTCTGGACCAACGGGGCATGCGGCCCGATCCACCACACCTCCGCCGACAGGCAATGCGCGCCGGACCCCAGTTTTACCTCGTAGGAGGCAAAACTCCAGTGGTTCACATCGCAGCGATCGGGCCCCAGCGAAATCAATTCCCCATCCAGGTACAGACGGTAACGCATGTCGCCACTGACATGCAGGATCGTCTTGCGCGCCCGCTCCAGGCGGAAACGATTCTCAAAACGGAGCACGGCCAGTTCGCCTTCCTTCTTTCCGGGCGCCCAGATCCAGGCGGCCTTCTCGATCGGATAGCGCGGCCTGAGGTTCGCCTCGGCGGCGGGCGCATAACGCGGCAGATAAATACGGCTGAACCCCTTCACAGCCGCACCGCCTCCACGTCGTGCGACCCGGGCCCCAGGGTGCCGGGGCACGCGCTCTGCCATCCGGCAGGCAGGGACAACTCGGCGGTCGCTTCGTTCGGCACCGTCAAGCGCAGCAACAGCTTACGGTCGCGCAGCTCCCACCGGATCGCGGCCTGCCCGTACGGGGTTTTCAGCTGGGCTTCGGCCGAGGTCAGGGACCCGCCGGGCCGCGGCTTGAAGAGAATCTTGCGGTATCCCGGCTCCCCGATCTCCAGCCCGGCGACGGTCGACACCATCCAGTCGCCCACGGCGCCATAGGCATAGTGGTTGAACGAATTCATCCCGACCTCCTGAAACCCCTTGTCGGGCGTCCAGCCATCCCAGCGCTCCCAGATGGTGGTGGCGCCCTGCTTGACCGGGAACAGCCACGACGGGAACGCCTCCTGCTCGAGCAGCTTGTACGCCACGTCGAGATGGCCGTGCGCCTCGAGCACGTGCAGGAGATAGGGAGTGCCGACAAAGCCGGTCGCCAGCCGCATCCCATTGCTTTCAATCCGACGCACGAGTTCGCGCGCGGTGGCGGCGCGCACGCCCTCGGGCACCAGCCCGAAATGCAGCGCCAGCACGTAGGCCGTCTGCGTGCCCGCCGACAGCAACCCATCCGGCGATACGAAGCGCCGGCGGAACGCCTCCACGATCCGCCCGTGCAACTCGCGATAGCGCCGGGCATCGGCCGGCTTTTCGAGCAGCGTCGCCGTACGGGCCATGATGTCGGCGTTGTTGGCGTAGAACGCGGTGCCGATCAGATCCTTCGGCGTGCCCCCTTCCGTCTTCCCGCTGCCATCCAGCGCCAGCCAGTCACCAAACCCGCCCCAGGTATCCACGTCGGGATGGGCGCGGATGTAGTCCCGCACCTTGTGCCCGGCCAGGTAGTCCATGTAGCCGGCCATGCAGGCGTAATGGGCGCGTAGGACGTCGAGGTCATCATAGCACCGGTAAACCGTCCACGGGCAAATCATGACCGCATCCGCCCAGGCCGGTCCGCCGTCGGGGGGCAGTCCGAAGGAGTGGGTATTGGGAATGACGGGCGGAATGGCGCCTTCCGGGGTCTGAGCGTCGCGCATGTCCTTAAGCCACTTGTGGAAGAAGCCCTGGACGTCCATGTGGAACGCGGCGGTGCGGATGAACGCCTGGGCATCCCCCGTCCAACCGAGCCGTTCATCACGCTGCGGACAGTCTGTCGGCACCTCCAGGAAGTTGCTTTTCTGGCCCCAGACAATATTGTGCTCCAACTGGTTGATAAGCGGGTGCGAGCAGGTGAATGTCCCGGTCACGGCCATGTCACTGTGCAGCACCACCCCGACCACGCGCTCGATAACCGGATCCGCGGGACCCGCCGACCAACTGATTTCCACGTAGCGAAAGCCGTGAAACGTGAAGCGGGGCTCCCAGGTCTCGAGGCCCTCGCCTTTGAGCGTATAGTAGTCCGTGCACCGCGCGCCGCGCAGGTTGTCCGTGTACAGCCGACCCTTCGCATCAAGCATCTCGGCATAGCGGATCTTGAGATGCACGCCCCGCAGCCCCCGAACCGTCAGGGAGATGCGCCCGGTGAAGTTCTGTCCGAAGTCGCACACCAACGCTCGCGAGAACCAGGGGGCCACGTACTGCTTCAGGGGCGGCAGAATGTCGATCCGCCGCACCGGCGGCGCCTCGGAACGCTCAATGGCAATATCGGGGGCGGCGGCCGGCTCGGACGGCTGCCACCGGCGGTCGTCGTAACCCGGTGACGACCAGGCCCCCAGTTCATGCCGCGCATCGTAGGCTTCCCCCCGCAACAGGTCGGCCTCCAGGATGGGCCCGGTAGTCGTCTTCCACGCCGGGCTCGAGGCAATCCGCGTGATGGAACCATCCGCATGGGTGATCTCGAGCTGCGCCAGCAGAAGGGGGCGATCCCCATACTGCTGCCGGTCCTTCTCCGCAATCTGCCCGCAGTACCAGCCGTCGCCCAGGATCACGCCCAGCACATTCTCGCCATCCCGCAGCAGATCGGCAACGTCGTAGGATTGATAGCAGACCCGCTTCCGGTAATCGGTCCAGCCGGGTGCGAACACATGGTCGCCCACGGCACGGCCATTGACCTCACACGTATACAGACCGAGCGCCGTCACGGACAGGGTGGCACTGCGAACGGGTCCGCCCAATTTGAACACCGCCCGAAAATACGGCGCCGGCACACATGAGCGGGGGCCGCCCCAAACCGCCGAACCAATCCACATGGCATCTGAAAAATCCGCTATCATATTCTTCATGCTTTCTTGAGTTGAACTTGATCCTCTTGTGCTGTGACCTTTGCCGGCGCTACCCACGCCTTCAGAGCCGCACCACCTCGACGCCGAACGGAGGCAGTTCGAGCTCCCTGCCCGTCTTGCCGCCCCCGAAAAGACGCGGCCGGCCTGCGGGAACATTGACCGACACCGACTGCTCGGTGTGGTTCATCAAAAAGAGCAGCCGCCGCCCCGGCGCCTCGCGCACGACCGCCTCCACACCCTCAGACGGCTCGACACCCGTACGGACGCCGGCCCGCCGGCAGACCTCCTGCAGCAGAAGGCGGTAGAAGGATTCCTCCTTCACCACCGCGCCGACGTGGTAGGCGGCACCCTTGCCGAACGCGTTCACTGTCGCCGCCGCATACTCCCGCGAATGCCAGGCCCCGTGGCGCGCCAGGACCTTCGCCTTCGCCGGCACGATCCAATCCGCAAACCCCGTCGCGGTAAACGTCCCTTCGAGCGCGCCCTCGCCCACCATCGGATAGTCCTTCGCAATGGACTCATATTCCGGAATCTCGATGCCCAGCACCTTGGCCAGCGCACAGGGCGGCGTCTCCATCGGGATCAGCCCGGTCTCGTCCTTCACCCCCGAGCGCACGTCGGTCACCAGCACACCCCCGGCCTTCACGAACGCCTCCAGGCGTTTCGCGTGCTTCTCCGGAAGCACGTAGAGATGCGGCGCGATAATGACCTTGTAGGCGCTGAAATCCCCGTCCGCACCGATCACATCGGCATTGACGCCCAGCTTCTGCAGGGGCACGTGGAAACGCAACAGCGCGTCCGCGTAGCGCTTGTTGGCCTCATACGCCGGTTGCGCCTCGAAAGCCCAGATCGAGTCGTAGTCGTAGATCATCGCCACGCCGGTCTTGACCGTGGTTCCCGCCAACAGGGGCCAGAGGCGGTGCAGCTCCTTTGCGGTGGCGGCAGCCTCATCGTAGCGCCGCCCGGCCTTGCCGTCATGCCCCAGCAACCCGTGCCAGTATTGTTCGCGGCCTGCGGTGCAGGTGCGCCAGCGGAACCAGACGATACCATCGGCGCCATGCGCCACCTGGTGCAGGGCGACCTTCCGCAACTCGCCCGGCCGCAGGTTGCGCTGCATCACGCCCCAGCCCAGCGGCCCGGCGGACGTCTCCATGATCCAGAAGTTCTTCCGGTGCACACCGCGCATCACGTCCGCCGCCAGCGCGCAATCGTTGTTGATCGGCAGATTAACCTCTCCCCGAACCGGATAGTTGTCCCAGGCGACAAAGTCCAGGTCGCGGGCCAGATCGAAATAGTTCACGCTCGATGCCAGGCCCATCATGTTGTGCGTGATAAACTGTTTTGGGCAGCACTGACGCAGGATCTTCACCTGCGCGTGCTGGAACCGCACCGCGCTGTCGCTGCAGAAGCGCTTCCAGTCGAGATAGAGACTGGGGTTGTCGAAATCGGTTCGCACCGAAATCGGGATCTCGGCCCAGTCGCCGTAGATGTGATTCCAGAAGTGGGTGCCCCAGGCACGGTTGAGCTCCTCCAGCGTCTTGTATTTCGCACGCAGCCAGTCCTGGAAGGCGCGCCCGCAGAGGTCGCAGTGGCAGATGCCGCCGGTGAATTCGTTATCGGTCTGCCAGCCGATCACATGGGGATTCCCGGCATAGTGTTCGGCCATGGCGCGTGTGATGCGCTCGGAAAGGAGGTTGAACGACCCGCTGGAAAAGCAGGCGTTCTGGCGGATGCCATAAACGCTCTTATGCCCGTCCTTGCCGCTGCTGACGGCCTCCGGATACTTGCGGGCCACCCACGGGGGCATGGAGGCGGTGGGGGTTCCCAACACCACGTCAATGCCGTGCCGGCCAAGGATGGCAATCGCCCGGTCGAGCCAGTCGAACTCGTACTGACCTTCCAGGGGCTCCATTTTGGCCCAGGCAAATTCGGCCAGTCGAACGACATTGAAGCCCGCCGCCTGCATCAGCTTCGCATCGGTCTCCCATCGTTCCACCGGCCAATGCTCGGGATAATAATCAACGCCAACCCTGAAGGGAGTGGAGCTCTTTTTCTGTTTGGTCATGCTGTCTTTTCCTTTCATTCGTTATATCAGTCCTGCTGCTTCGGCCCCTGCTGCCGATCCAATGTCACGCTCGCGCGGTAGCCCGTTGCCACCTCGTGAATGCGAATTGTCCAGGTTCCGACCGTCTCATTCAAGGCCAAAGGCAGTTCGAAACGACCGCCCGCAACACCGCACTTCACATTGGCGCGGTAGGGTAACCGCTCCTTGCCGTCGGGACCGATGAAGGCCAGATGGTACACGTAGCTCTCCATGCCGGCACCCTTAAAGGGCGTGATGACCAGATTTTCCTTGTCCACCCGGGCCGCGAAGGGCTGCAGCTCCTCGGGAAAGACGGCAAAGAGGCTCGGCATGTAGGGATCAAGCTGGAACGAATGCGCGTCCACGGCACCCAGCGTCTTCCCGGCGCGGATGTCCACCCAGAAGGCGTTCGTCGGATGGGCGGGTGGGACACCCGCCCCCACGGTCGGCCCGGCCGCCAGCCGGATCGTGAGATCTTCGGGTTTCTCGAACCGCTTGTTGTTCGTGTAGTCGGTCTCGCCCAGTTCGTGGACAAACAGTTGCGGGTTGCGCTGCACTGCGACGATGCGAGCCCGGCCGTTGCGCCACTGGGTCACTTCCACACCGGTGACAGGCTTCCCGTCGGGACCGCTGACAATGGGCGTCTGGCGCTCGCCGCCGACCGCGTTGCGCAGATGGCCGCCGACCAGCGTCTTGAAGGCGGTCTCGCTGTTGTCGTTCCGCATGCGCTGCCGGTAGTACGCCAGCAGATCGGTATCGAGCAGCACGACGCGCGGGTTGTCCTCCGGCTTCGCGAACAGTCCGGCCAGCGCGGGCGCTTCCAGCTTCCGGCAATGGCCGTCATACAGGCCCGGGGTCTTGTCGGCAATAACCGTACCCCCGGCGGCGACAAAGGCGGTGATGGCCTTCACATCCGCAGCGGAAAGGGTCAGGATCTCTGGCAGCAGCAGCACCTTGAACCCGTCGCCGGTCTTGGGGTCGTAGTTCTTCAATTGACCCAGGGCCACCTGCTCGGGACAGAGCATGCGCCACTGGAAGCCATTATCCTCGATGAGCTTGATCCAGCTCTCGCGCAAGCGCAGGTAGCGGCTCTGCTTGCGTTCCGACCACGATTGCCGGTTGATCCAGTTCGTCCCGGCCGGCTTCACCTCGCGCAGCCAGTGCATCCGCAGGTTGGCCTGACTGTGGAAGAGCGCGATGGGATCATCCGTGCGGCGGCTGGCGATCCGCAGCTTGCCGATCCCGCCGGTCAACTCCTCGTAGAGCGGCCTGGCCTCGATCGCGCGCGGACTGTACTGCCCCTGGTCGTCAACGTACGTGGACGGGTCGTCCCACACCAGGGCCATGCGGTCGCCGTGCAGAAACAGGTAGTAGAGGTTGTGCAGTTCCCAGTTTCCCCCGCTGAACGTGCAGTGGATGCCGATGGAGTCGGGATTGAAGCTGCGCACCAGTTCGTAGTTGCTGCCGATGGCGTAATTCTCCATCACCTCCAGCGACTGCGTGAGTTTCCAGAAATCCCACCCGCCCACGGGCGAAGGCCCCTGCCCGCCGCCCATGCCGATGCGGGCCGTCGGATCCACCGCCTTGACGGCTTTTCCGGCACGCGCATAGCCGTTGCACAGGACGGTGTCCATGAACTCCTTGTGGTCCGACCAGGCCGAGTAATTCTCGTTGGTCCGCGCGAAAATCTCATCCGTGGTGGCGCCGCGGACGTCGCCCCAGTTCGTGAACGCGCTTTCCCATTGGGCGTTCAACGCCTCCAGCGTCGGATAGCGCTCCTTGAGCCAGACGCGGAAAGCCGCCTGGCAGTCCGGGCTGAAACAGAAATCGAAGGGCGATGCCTGGTTGCCAATGCCGGTCTCGTCTGCCACGGTGTAGAACCAGGGCCGGTAATCGCGGTTGATCTTGGCCGCGCTCGTGAACATCTGGTCGCTCAACCGCCCGGTCAGGTGATTGCTCAGGCAGGGATTGCGCTCCAGCACCCGCCGGTCCGTGCGGTCCGCCATGAACGCCTTGCGGGCCTGCTCGAAATAGAAGGTCTTGTTGTCGTTGTCGGACATCCACATGTGGTACGGGGCGAAGATCAGCGTCCCGGTGGTCTCAACGTACCAGCGGTAGTTGGCGTTGATAAACCAGTCCGGCAGGGTTGGATTCGCCCCGCTCCACTGGCTGCCGGTCAGGAACATCTCCTGCAGGAATGGCACCCGTGCGGGATTATGCCGTTGCCAGATGGCGCAGACATAGTCGTCCCAGGTCGGACTGGGCCGGTAGATAAAGCTGGTGGTGGCCGTCTGCGGCACGCCGTCGCCGCCTGTCACAGACAGATTCAGGGAGTGCCGCATGACCTGCACGGCCGGGACGGCAATCGCGAAGGGGAGGCTGGTCACAACCGCGCCGGCCGTGGCGTTTGAAGACGGTTCGCAGAAATCCCGGACGCCGATCACCTTGTCCACCAGTAACCGGCCGAAGGAGTCGGTGACACGGATGGCCAGTTTGGCGCTGGCCGGGTTGACGGCCCGCGACAGCAGCAGCGTACCACTGACGGGGGTGCCGCGCTCGAAGGCGCTGAAGGTGAGTTGGATGCGGGCATCCGCCGTGCCAAACCCCCGGAAGTGCCCCACCCCCTCCTGGGCAAAACCGGCACAAGCCGTTACCAGAGCCATCATTCCAACCACAAATAGGGGTGCTCGACGTACTGATGATTTCATTCTCATATGCCTTCCTTAAGCTGCGCCGTTCGATGTGATAGACTTAAAGGACGAGAGGTTAGACAAGTGCCAGTGAACCGTCAACAGATATGCGCAAGAGTGCCAGGGCAGCAATACGCATGATGGCCACCTAATCATTCCGAAAGAAATATTTCACCACCGGACCGGGCCGAACCGGCGATCGATTTCGCGCCGGGCAATCTCGACCGCGCGCCTCGCCTTGTCCAGGTTGCCGTGCATCGTGTACACGTCCCGGACCACGAACTCCAACGGGATATTCCGGTTCGCCGTGATGCCCAGCGTCGTGCTGATCTCCGCCGCCCAGGCCTCCTCGTTCAGGGTCACATCCACGCCCAGCAGGTTGGGGTCGGGCTTGCGCGAATAGACGATTCCTTTGCCGGCCAGCCTATCAGCCATGTACTCCTGCTTCGCCCACTTGGAGATGGAGACGGCCTTGAGGTTGGGCAGCTTGCTGAGCGACATCTCCCAGATCGGATCGGCCGGTTCGCAGCAGCCCCAGTAAACCAGGCCGAACATCTCCGCCAGATCGCGATAATACGGGAAACAGAACTCATGGAACTGTTCCGGCGCGATTCCCACCGTCTCCTGGCTGTCCATCCCCGCCCACAGGTCTTTCAGCCTGACCTGGCCCGGCGCCACCTGGCGGTTCGGCAGCAGGGTGGTGAAGTTGAAGCAGGTACCGCAGGTACACTGGTTGCCGTTGTTCAGGGTGAGCAGCCCTTCTGCCTCCGCCCAGAGGTTCATGCGCCTGGCGTTGTCCCTGAGCAGGGCCATCACCCCATGCACCTTGTCGGGGCAGTCCATCATGCCCACGAAAAAGGTCTCCATGCTCATGATGCGCATCAGGCGCTGGGTCAGGTTGTTGCGGCCCGGCGGGTAGGAGCGCAGAACCACCGGAAGGATATCGCCGAAGGTCTCCTCCAGGAATGACTGCTCCGCCCGCGTGCCTTCCCGGTCCACACTGAACGTCGAGGGCTTGATCATGTCAAAGCCTTCGTTCAAGTCCGTGACCGGGCAGTTGAAGTGGTAGCCCAGCACCTGCCCCTCCCCGTCCTTGAGATACTCCGTTTTGATGTCGATCCCATACTCGTTGAGGTGGACATGCCACTCCAGGTCCAGGGTGTCCGGGCAGACATGGTCATCATTCAAAATTTCGTGATGGCGGATGTTCCGCAGAAACCGGGCTTCGAGCTGCCGGCCGTATTCCGTCTTGCACCGGAATAAGGCGGGCGGCAGGAAATCCCGGTCGAACGTCCAGCTTTCGATGGCAAAAGGAGGGCGCGCGCCGGGCTTGGCGTCATTCATGTCCGTCCACAGTTTCCGGCGGATATGCATCACCGGCAGCGCGGCGATGTCGGCCTGCTTCCGGGCCAAAGTTCTCAGATGCGTTCGTTCGTCAACCGGCAATGTATAGTTCATCGTTACCTTTTTTTGACACGTTCATTTCAAGACGGACTTCCGCGAGGTACGGCGCACGGTCCGGCTCGGGAATCGAGAATTCCAGTTCACACCGTCCCTGCGAATCGAAACAGTCCGCCGGCAGCGCGCACTCGTAGCGCCGGAAGCGGTCATGCGCGAGGAACCAGGCATACTGCCCGATGTTGAACCGCTCCGACCAGGTACCCGATCGAACGACCAGCGGCCGCCTCACGCACATCTCCGTGCCGGCAAAGACCACCAGGATATGCTTCGCCCCCGGCTGGCCTTGGAACGTCAACCGCCGGGGCACAGTCTCAGGCTGCCAGGCAGAGCGGTCCCGGTGCGTGGCGTTCACGCCCAGATCGTTCGCCGTGAGCCGGGAGACGAGGCGGCGCACAGGCAGGGTCTCCAGATCCTTTCGCAGCGCTTCCGCAAACGCACGGGCGCGCGGAGCAAAAAGCCAGTGCCCCTGGCTGACATGGCTCTCGGGGCCGCCGGGCCATTGGTTCCAGTCGGGGAAGCGCCGGTCGGCTTCATCGCCCAGCGCATCAAGCGTCCGGGACACGGTCAGGGCGGCTTCAAGATGATCAGGAGAGGGTTCGTACATCTGCCGCTGCCGTGCGACCAGGGCGGCGACGAGCGCGCGGAAAAAGCGCGCCACCAGCTCCAGGCTGTTCAGGCGATAGTCAAGATCGGCGTGATCGGCCGGCTTGAGCTGGCCGCGCAATGACGCCAGGACGGCGAGGGCGCGTTGCGCGGCGGCAACGGCCTGCTCCTTCTCGGCGAGTGGCGCAGGATCGTCATATTCCACGGCGCAATGCCGTTCAGCAACGAAGAAGTTCCGGTCGTAGCCCAGGGAAGTGGCGTCCCCGATGTAGATCTTGTCGTGGTAATAGGTATGGCACGTCGCTTCCCAGCAGTTCTCCATGATCCCGCGGAAGAACAGACCGGCGTCGTCCGCCGACAATCCATACCGCCCGGCAATCCACTCGCAGTAGACGGCATCCGTGTCCGTGCCGGCAGGATCCTGCATCCACCGGCCCACGGCGGCAAGCACGCCCTCATCAGGGCCGCCGAGCACCGACAGCCCGACACGGTCGAGGCGCAGACTGGCTCCGGTATGGCCGCACTCGGCCGCGAAACGCAGGTTCTCCGTATAGTAATGGGGGTGCCCCACCGGGTGGCGGAGCGCCCCGTAGAACTCGCAACTGGGCGCGATCTCAACATGATTGACCATGCCCTTGAACTTCCCGAGCAGCGGGTCGTACGGATACCAGAGGTGCCAGTCCATGGGAACCCCTTTGCTTTCAACCGGCACCTTCGGCTGCCAGCGCTGGATGGCCTCTGTCACCACCCGGTACTCGTGTTCCCGCCAGGCAAAGGAGCGGATCAGCCACTCCCGCCCCACCCGCGCGTGGGCGACCTCCAGCCGGCGGTATTGATCCACAAGCGCCTCGACCTGTTGTTCAAAGTCATCGAACAGGCAGTAGACCGGCACCTGGGATTCCTGGATGGTCATGACCGTTCCATCAAGCTCGGGACACTGGTCGAACGCCTCGTCGAACTTGGCGTCCATGTACTCCCAGATCGGGGCGTCGGGCGTGACGCGCGGCACGCGCGTGACGTAGAGGTCCCTCGTGAACGCATTGCGGGGAGCCTCGACAAACCAGTTGGGATAGACCTCTTCCAGTCGCGACGGGAACCAGAGTTCGTGATGCCAGAAGAATACCTTCATCCCGAAGGCATGGGCCGCCTTGCATGTCTTCTGCAGGATCTCACGCCGGCGGCGGACTCCCTCGCGATCCTGCACCTGGTTGGCCCTGGGGAAGCGCTTGAACTCGGTAATGCCATCGAGATTGCCGCCGTCATGGGTGTCGCCGCAGATCTGGATCGCATTGTACCCGTAGGTCCGCGCCGCCTCCACCACCCGCAGCAGATAGTCGAGATCCATCGGCGTCGGATGGTGCGGAGACAGGGCTCGGAACACAAAAGGCTTGGCAACGCTCATGAACAGGTCTTCGCTGGTCTTTTTTCCAAACTCATTGCTGAAGTGATAAACATATAAGAGCCTAGCCATTCCGCCGTCGCCTCGTCAAGGCTTTGTTGCATCACTGGCGCTTCGTGGGTGCATGTGACTTCAGCAGGGCATATTCACAGGCACACAGCAAAACGGGAAAGATTTATAAATCTTTCATCAGATCGAGCGGTAGCGGATGGGTGGGTGTTTCCAGAAGCGTTTGAACGTCTTTGAAAAATGAAAGGCGTCGTAGAACCCAAGGCGCTCGGCGGTAGCCTGGACGCTCAGGCCACTTTCAA
>JBIKMI010000176.1:0-6002 GCA_044359285.1 Kiritimatiellia bacterium | reverse complement strand
TTGAGGAACGGTTGCGTCTGTTGGACCGGGGTGATTTCGATCTCGTGGTGATGGCCGGTGCGGCCTTGAACCGGCTCGGATTGCAGGACCGGATTACCGAGTGGATCCCCGCCGCGCTTCTTCCGCCGCCCGATGGGCAGGGGACCCTGGCGTTGACCTTCAGGGCCGGGGATGAGCGGTTTCAGAAACTCCGGCGGCTGTTCGTGAAATCCGTGACCTTTGCCGCCGCCGGGGTGGGGTCTGCCGGGGCGTGTACGCTGGAAGCCCTGAATGCGCTCAAACGCTGTGATGTGTGTCTCCACGATACGTTGCTGGGGCATGACCTGATCAGCATGCTTCCTGCCACGGTGAAGTGTGTGGATGTGGGCAAGCGCTGTGGACAGCACAGTATGCCACAGAATGAAACCACCTATCTGATTACCCGCTATGCACGGCGCGGGTTGCGGGTGGTCCGGCTTAAGGGCGGGGATCCGGGGGTGTTTGGGCGGCTGGCCGAAGAGGTTGAGGCGCTGGATGAACTTGGGATGCCGTATCGCGTCATGCCCGGGGTCAGCAGTCTGAGTGCGGCCACCTCCACGACCGGCAAGCTGCTAACCCGTCGCGGCGTCTCGCGTGGATTCACGGTCATGACTCCCCGCAAGGAAGGCGGCGGGACCGGGTCGGTGAATGCGGATGAGCGCCGCACCCTGCCGATTGTGTTTTTCATGGCCTTGTCGGTGGCGGATGCGGTCGCGAAACAATTGATGGAAGAGGGGATGTCTCCCCGGACGCCGGCGGCGGTGGTGTATGGTGCGGGGAGCGATCAGTCTTTTTCGATTACCAGTGACTTGGCCGATATTGCCGCCCGCATCAAGGAAACCGATACTGATTTGCCGGGTCTGCTCATTGTGGGGGAGGCGGCTAAATATCAATACCCGAACTGGGGTGCCTTGCAGGGACGTCGCGTATTGCTGACGGCCAGCCATGCGTTGCAGGATAAGGCGGCGGATGGGGTGAATGATTTCGGGGGAATCCCGGTGTGCCGTCCCCTGATCAAACTGGAGCCGACCGCCAAGGCATTGGAGTGCATCCGCGCGATCGGTTCGTATGACTGGGTGGTGCTGACGTCCCCTTCAGCGGTGCGCTGTTTTGGTGAGTTGTTGCGCGATGGCTGGGTCGACCTGCGGAAGGTGCCCAAACTGGTGACCTGTGGCGGAGGGACGTCACGGGAACTATGGGCGTTGGGCCTTCAGGCGGATATCGAGCCAAAGACTGATTTCAGCGCCGACAGCCTGCTGAAGACCGTGGAGCCACTCATGGGGGCGCGTCCGCGGATCTTGCGGTTACGTTCCGATAAAGCCGGTCCTGCCTTGGCCGGGGCCCTGCGTGCAATGGGCGGGACAGTTGAGGATTGTGTGCTGTATCACAATCTGCCGATCCCGCAGGGGGTAAAGCCTGTTTGTGATGTGGCGTTTTTTGCCAGTGCCTCGGCGGTTGAGGTCTATGATCAGCAGTGGGGTGCCGATTCGCTGAAAGGCGTTCTGGTCGTTGCCATCGGGAAGCCCACGCTGGCGGCCCTTACGAAACGGGGGATCGTCGTGGATCTGGTCCCCCCGGAGGCAACCGTGGAATCCAGCATGGAGGCGTTGGCCGCACACTATGTGCAAAAATCATTTTCAACCAACAGTGCCCTGTAGAATGCGGGCTGGTCAGGAGTGATAAAGAATTTTGAACAGAAGCACACGAAGACCACGGAGGAATAAGGGTTTTCCGCCGGAGGCGGGTGAAAAAAATCTTCTTTGCGATCTTCGCGAGCTTCTGTTCAACCTCTTCTCTGAGTGCGACGTTAAGAAAGGTGAGATATGAGTACATTTCCAGACATTCGATTGCGGCGTTTGCGCCGGACCCCGGCGCTGCGGAGCCTGTTTGATATGCCGTTGCCGGGGCCTGAAAAATTCATGTGGCCGGTGTTTATCAAGGAAGGGACGGGGGTCCGTGAACCCATTGAGGCCATGCCGGGCCAGCAGCGGATGAGTGTGGATGTGCTCTTGAAAGATCTGAAAAAAGTGGTCGATATGGGCGTGAACAGTGTCCTGGTTTTCGGGCTGGTGGAGGGGCGGCACAAGGATGGATCCGGAACGGGGGCCTGCGATGACCAGGGGGCCGTGCAACAGGCCATCCGTGCGATCCGCAGGGAGTATCCGGGGTTGGTGATCGCCTCGGATGTCTGTGTGTGTGCCTATACGTCGCACGGGCATTGCGGACCACTGACGCCGTCCGGTGATGTGGATAACGATGCGGCCAACGTTGTGCTGGCAAAGATGGCGGTCTCCCATGCGGCGGCAGGCGCGGATATGGTGGCGCCCAGTGCGATGATGGACGGGCAGGTCGCCAGTATCCGCCAGGCGCTGGATGCCGAGGGCTTTCAACAGACGTTGCTCATGAGTTATTCGACCAAGTTCGCCTCCAGCATGTACGGGCCTTTCCGGCAGGCCGAGGAGTCAGCCCCGCAGAAGGGGGACCGCAAGAGCTATCAGGCCTCCTATGGGGATGTGCGGCAGGCATTGAGGGAGTCGCAATTGGATGAAGCGGAGGGCGCCGACATCCTGATGCTGAAGCCGTCGCTGTTCTATCTCGATATCCTGGCACGCCTGCGTGAGCAGACGGATCTTCCGATCGCCGTCTACAATGTGAGCGGTGAATATTCCATGTTGATCGCGGCGGCGGAACGCGGCTGGGGTGATTTGAGCGGGATGGTGCGTGAATCGACCATGGCCCTCTCCCGCGCCGGCGCGGATATACTTATTTCCTACTGGGCGAACCGGTATGATGAGATTTTCAAGAAAGGCTGATATCTATGACTTCCTGCGAATGGTTTGACCGGGCGACGCGTGTGATCCCCGGTGGAGTGAACAGTCCGGTCCGCGCCTTCAACTCCGTGGGCGGTGAACCGCTTTATGTGGTGAGCGGCAAAGGAGCCCGGATCAAGACGGTGGAGGGGGCAGAGCTGGTGGACTTTTGTGGCTCATGGGGGCCGTTGATCATGGGACATGCCCATCCCGTGGTGATCGAGGCCATCTGCCGGGCCGCCGCCGAGGGCACCAGTTTCGGGATCAATACCCCCCGTGAAGTGGAGTTTGCCGAAACGCTCTGTGCGCTGGTTCCATCCATGAAGATGGTGCGTGCGATGAGTTCGGGCACCGAAGCCACCATGACGGCGATCCGCCTCGCCCGCGGGTTTACCGGGCGACGGAAGATCCTGAAGTTCGATGGCGGATATCACGGACATGCCGACTGCCTTTTGGTTTCGGCCGGCAGCGGTCTTCTGACCGGTGGCATCACCTCTTCGGCCGGGGTGTCGGCGACCGTTGCCGCCGAGATGCTGGTGCCGTCTTATAATGACCTTGCGGCGGTGGATGAAATTGTCAGGACGCAGGGCGATGAGATTGCGGCCATTATTGTGGAGCCGGTGGCGGGAAATATGGGCTTGATCCCGCCTGCGCCGGGCTTTTTGCAGGGATTGCGGAAGGCGGCCGACCGCTGCGGGGCCCTGCTGATTTTTGACGAGGTCATCACCGGGTTCAGGCTGGGACCCACCACCTATGGAATGATGTGCGGGGTCACCCCCGATTTGACTTGTCTGGGCAAGATTATCGGTGGGGGCATGCCGGTGGGCGCCGTAGGCGGGCGTGAGGATGTGATGCAGAAATTGGCGCCCTTGGGGCCGGTCTATCAGGCTGGTACATTGAGCGGAAATCCGGTGGCGTTGGCCGCGGGGCTGGCCACGCTGGCGTTACTCAAAAAGGATAATCCCTATCCCCGGATGGAAAAACTCGGGCGGCGCTTAACAGAAGGGTTGAATGCCATAGCCCGTGAGCGGAGCCTGACGTTCCACTGCGCCGGACTGGGTGGCTTGTTCACGCCGTTCTTCATGCGCGAGGCACCCACGGATCTGGCGACGGTGAAGCAGTGTGATGCGAAGGCCTATGCGACCTTTTTCCGCGGGATGCTCAAGGGGGGCTGCTATCTGCCGCCTTCCCAGTTTGAAGTGGGCTTTGTCTCCGCCGCTCATACGGAAGCGGATATTGATTTCTTCCTGAAGTGTGCACACAATGCGTTGACATAAAGGCTGGAACGGCAGCCTCAAAGGGACGGAAAGAGGTGAAAGATGAAGATACCTGATGCAGATAGTTTGGATCAGAAGATCTTGCAGCACCCGCTGATCCGGCAATTGGGGGAACTGGCCGCTGAGGTCATGGGCTTGCGTGTACTGGTGGTCTATCCCAGCGAGAAAGGCTGGAGCCAGCATTTTATCGGGGCGAAGGATCATGCCGGCTCTGGGGATTTCTGCCACCAGATTCACCGCGCTGAGGCGGGTTTCAAGCAGTGCCAGATGTGCCACGTCATGATGACCGTGGCGGCGAGTAGTGATGGACAGGTGGAACAGCATTGCCATCTGGGCTCCGACGTCCTGGTGGCCCCGGTGGACGACCCTACGGCAGGAGCGCTGGCGGTGCTGAGTGTTTGTATGTTCCCTGGAAAGGCGGCCTGGCCGGCGGCGCGTGCACGGGGCGAGGCGTTAGGAGTCGATCTGGTGGCCCTGCGCAAGGCCTTCTTCAAGCTGCCCCAGTTAAGTCCGGAAAAGCGGCGTGTGGCGCTCCGGATTATGAAGGCGCTGGGCTCGGCCATTCAGGAAGTGAAGCGCAATCACGATCTTCAGCTGCAGCTTCTGGCCATGCAAAAGGGCGGTGGGGCTGCCGCCATTATGCAGGAGTTGATTCGCAATAGCAGTGAGGGCAAACCCGGCGATAAAGGGAGCCGTGCCGAAGGGGTCCCGATGCTGGTTCACGTTGTGTGTGAATTAATCCGCCAGCGGCCGGATCTCCCGCTGTCGGTCAAGGAATTGGCCGAGGTCGCCCGGCTAACCCCCAATCACTTCACGGCCTTATTCCACCGCCATACCGGGCAGGTCTTTACGCAATACCTGTCTGCCGAACGGTTGAAACGGGCCAAGCAATATCTGGTGGATCTGACCCTGAGCATTAACGAGGTCGCCCGGCTGGTGGGATATGACGACCCGAGTTACTTTACGCGCTGGTTTCGCCAGCATGTCGGGGTTTCACCGCGCGAATGGCGGGAAAATCGTCCCTGTGAAGCGGCGTGAGGAGGGCGGTCAACGGACGCTTGTGCCGTTGCGGTAAACTTTCACCGGGTCATTCTGCGACAGCGGCGGTGGCATGGTGAACCGGTCGATAAACAACGAGTGGATCAGCTGGGTGGAGATAATTCCGGCCAGCGTCATGTCCGCGGTCTCGCTGATTCGCTCCCCTTTTTCTGTTTTCTTCACCAGTTGCGTAACGGCGCTGGCGTTAAAGAGGCCATTTCTGGCGATCATCGCCGGGGAGAGCAGGTCCCTGGGATAGGGGGCCGCATGGGGGCTGAAAAAACTACGGTGGATGGGCGCGCGGTAAGGGCGCTTGGGACGCTGCCATATTTCGGGAGGCAACCATTTCCGCCCCATTTTCTTAAGCAGATACTTCTCCGTCAGCACGTGCAATTTCAGGGAGACGGGCAGGCGATTGCAGAACTCAACGACCCGGTAATCCAGGAACGGGAAGCGGCCCTCGATGGAATGCGCCATGGCCACGCGGTCACCTTGTGACGAAAGCAGGTATTGCGACATGAAGATGGAGCTTTCGAGGAATTGTGCCTGGGCCAGCGTGCTCCAACGCGTGAATCCCGGTGGGACCACTACCTGTTCGATCGCCTGAAGCGGTTGCCGGGCCAGATGGTCACATAGTTGTTTTGAGAAAAACCGGCAGCTGTGGCGATTGTTACGCCATCGGACGGCATGAGAGCTAAACGCCTCGTCCGGCGCGGTGCCCTCCCCTTGAAAGAAGGCGGCAAGGAGGGCCGGGCTCGTCTTCGCCAGTGCGGTGATGTCCGGATATAGTCGCTTGAATAAAAGCGCCCGGCGGTTCGATTGCGGTTGCCTCGCCGAAAAACGGCGTACTTTGTCCTCC
>JBIKMI010000015.1:0-20814 GCA_044359285.1 Kiritimatiellia bacterium | reverse complement strand
AACCGGAATGGAAACGACCGGCCGGGGGTCATCGGGATCCGTATAGGTATCGCCGATCGCCACCGAATCCAGTCCAGCCACCGCTACCACCTCGCCCAGTCCGGCGTGTTCGGTCTCCACTTTTTGATTGCAGTTGAACCGGTAGAGCTTGGTAATCCGCGTGGGGGCCAGCTTGCCTTGCATGTTCGCCACCACGACCGGCATGCCGACCTTGATCGAGCCGGAGGTGATTTTGCCGATCCCCAGTCGGCCCATGAACGGCGAGTGATCAATGGAGCTCACCTGCAACTGCAACGGCGCCGCAACGTCGCCACCGGGCATGGGGATATACTTGATGATCGCGTCCAGAATGGGCCGCATATCGTCCCCCTGCCGATGGGGATCGGCGGAGGCGAATCCGCCGATGGCCGAGGCATAGAGGGTGTGGAAATCGAGCGCCTTGTCGTGGGCGTTCAGTTTGACAAACAGATCGAACACATGATTGACCACCCAATCGATCCGCGCGGCGGGCTTGTCGATTTTGTTGACGACCACAATCACCGGGATGTTGCGTGCCAATACCTTCTTCAACACAAAGAAGGTCTGGGGCATGGGCCCCTCCTGCGCATCCACCAGCAGCAACGCGCCGTCCGCCATTTGCAGCACGCGCTCAACCTGCCCGCCGAAATCCGCATGTCCTGGCGTGTCGATGATATTGATCGTATGCTCCCCGTACTGGAAGGAGCCATTCTTGGAGGCAATCGTGATCCCGCGTTCGCGCTCGAGATCCATGGAGTCCATCAACCGTTCGGCCACCGCCTGGTTGTCGCGGAACATGCCGCTTTGCTGGAACAATTTATCCACCAGGGTGGTCTTGCCATGGTCAACGTGCGCCACAATGGCAACATTCCGAATCAGGTCAGGTCGATACATATATACTTGTTACTTTCAGGGGGGGATCGCCGGCAGGGACTACCAAAAAATCACCAGCACCTGAATAGCTTACTCGACCTGTGAGTAATTGTCAAACAGGGCCACGCAGCGATGGGTCACTAACAAGGCGGGGAACGCTGTAGTAGCCGCCGTGTCGGCGGCACTCTTCACGCATTACCGACGGGGACGCCGGTTACTACAAGTCCTTCGGTCAATTCATACACCCCTCGTCAGCGCCCCATTACTTACGCCCCTTTGAACAGGGCTTACGCTTTTTGTTTTTTCGGGTCGAAGCCGTATTCCGCCAGGATCTTGGCGACCTGGTCGGGCTTGACTCCGGCATAGACCTTCTCATCCACGATCATCACCGGAGCGAGCGCGCAGGCACCGACACACCGGGCGACATCGATCGAGAATTGCGTATCCGCCGTGGTCTGGCCGATGTCAATCCCCAGCAGGTCTTTCAACTTGCTCAGGACATTCCCTGCCCCTTTGACGAAACACGCGGTGCCCATACAGAGGGAAATCCGGTGCTTACCCCGCGGGGTGAAGTTGAAGAAGTGATAAAAGCTCGCCACCCCCGTGACTTTCGTCGAGGGAATCTGCATCAGCACGGAGACCGCGTCCATGTGCTCCCTGGCTAGATAGCCGAAGTGATCCTGGACCTTGTGCAGGACGGAGATCAGATGGCTGTCCGGATTTTTCTTCGCTAAACACTCCTCGATATAGCGAACCACCGTTTCCGGAAAAATCGCCCTGGCCTTGTCCTGTTCCTTTTTCAATAACTCGGACTTCATTTCACACCTCGCGGATACTTGGGTTCATAGTGGGTATGCAACAATTCATGACAGAGATGGCTGTTCGGCGCCCCCAGGAAGTTCTCATACAAGAGCTCAATGGAGGGATTCTCGTGCGACTTCCGCATGGACTTGCCCGCATCAATGGTATAGAGCGCCCGGGCACGCAGGCGCCCGAGTTCGGGGTCCAGCACATGCATGCCGTCCGGCGGATAGGGCTGACCCCCACCCGCGACACACCCGCCCGGGCAGGCCATGATCTCGATGATGTGATAGGCTTTTTCGCCGCTGACCACGCGATCCAGGAGGTTTTTGGCATTCTGCAAGCCGTTGGCCACGCCGATATTCACGGTCAGGCCATTGATTTCCACCGAGGTTTCCTTGACTCCCTCGACGCCGCGGACATCTTCAAAATCCAGGGTTTCGAGTTCCTTGCCTGTAATCTTCTCGTATGCGGTCCGCAACGCCGCTTCCATGACGCCACCGGTGGCGCCGAAGATATCGGCGGCCCCGGACGAGACGCCCAGCGGGGAATCATACATGCCATCCTCGAGGTTATGGAAATCCACCCCGAGACATTTCAGCATCCAGATCAATTCACGCGTCGTCAGCACTGCGTCCGTGTAGGGCTTGCCCCAGGGCGCCTGATGAGCGGGCCGGCTGGCTTCGAACTTTTTCGCCGTACAGGGCATGACCGCCACCACGAAGATATTCTTCGGATCCAGCCCCATCTGCTGGGCGTAATAGGTTTTCAGCAGCGTGGACAACATGCTCATGGGCGACTTGCAGGTCGAGGTCAAGGGAATCAGCTCCGGATAGAAGCGCTCCATGAAATTCACCCAGCCCGGCGAGCAGGAGGTGATCAGGGGAAGGCGCTCGTTTTTCTGGATCCGGTGAATGAACTCCGCGGATTCCTCGATAATGGTCAGATCAGCCCCGAAGTTGGTGTCGAAGACCTTGTGGAACCCGGCGCGACGCAGCGCCGTCACCAGCTTGCCCGTCACCGGCGTGCCCGGCCTGAAGCCGAACCCTTCACCAATCGTGGCCCGGATGGCCGGCGCCGTATGCACTACGACATGCATATCGGGATTGGCCAGGGCCTCGAATACCGATTCGGTGGCATCCTGCTCAGTGAACGCCGCCGTCGGGCAGACATTCACGCACTGTCCGCAGTGGATACAGACCGAGTCGATCATATTGCACTCATGGGCGGGCGCCACCACATTATGGAAGCCGCGGTTCTGAACGCCCAGATTGTGAACGCCCTGCACTTCACCGCACACGCGGACGCAACGGCCACACAGGATGCATTTATCCGGGGTACGGTGCACCGGGGACGACGTATCTTCTTCAAAGTGCTTGCGCTCCCCTTTGAACAGCCGTTCGCGCACGCCGAGGTCATAAGCCAGCTTCTGCAACTCGCAGGTGCCATTGCGCCCGCAGGTCTGGCAGTCCATGGGATGATTGTCCAGGATCAGCTCCACCACGTCGCGGCGCAAGCGGCGCAACAGCGTGGAGGAGGTCTTGACTTTCATGCCTTCCGCCACCGGATAGGAGCAGGAGGCCACGGGATTGCGCTGCCCCTCAATCTCCACCAGGCAGACCCGGCAGGCACCCAGGACGCTCAGGTCCGGGTGATAGCACAAACTGGGAACATCAATATTGATGGACCGGGCCGCCTGCAGCACCGTGCTTTTATCCGACACGGTGACCTTGACTCCGTCAATCCAAAGGGTAACTTTTTTTTCTGTTGTCATGACTATTTCCTCTTCACCGCGTCAAATTTGCACACCTCGAAACATTGTCCGCACTTGATGCAACGGGAGGCATCAATGGTATGAAGCTCCTTTGGCTTCCCGCTGATGCAAGCCACAGGGCACTTGCGCTTGCAGGCCCCGCATCCGATACACTTTTCAGCCACAATCGTGTAGTTCAGCAACTGAGCACACACGCCCGCCGGACAGCGCTTCTCGCGGATATGGGCCTCATACTCGTCGCGGAAGTGCTTGATGGTGCTGATCACCGGGTTCGGCGACGCCTGTCCCAAACCGCACAATGAGGTCCGCTTGATCGTATCGCCCAGGCGGAGGAGCTTCTCGATGTCGCCCTCCACACCCTTGCCACCCACAATGCGCTGGAGAATCTCGAGCATGCGCTTCGTGCCCTCCCGGCAGGGGGTGCACTTGCCGCAGGACTCATCCTGGGTGAAATCCAGGAAGAACCGGGCCATGTCCACCATGCAGGAATCCTCATCGATCACGATCATCCCGCCGCTGCCCATCATGGAGCCTGCCGCCGTAAGCGATTCGTAATCCACAGGCGTGTCGAGACACGACTCAGGAAGACAACCACCGGCCGGACCACCCGTCTGGACCGCTTTGAATTTCTTGCCGTCCTTGATGCCGCCGCCCACCCCATACACCACATCCCGCAACGTGGTACCCATGGGCACCTCGACAAGCCCGGTGTTCGTCACCTTGCCGGCCAACGCGAAGACCTTTGTGCCCTTGCTCTTTTCGGTCCCGATGGAGGCGAACCACTCGGGCCCGTCCAGAATCACCACGGGAATATTGGCAAAGGTCTCGACATTATTGATGACGGTGGGTTTGCCCCACAGCCCGCGCACCGCGGGATACGGGGGCCGCGGACGGGGCATGCCCCGCGCGCCCTCAATGGAGCGGATCAGCGCGGTTTCTTCACCGCACACGAAGGCGCCGGCACCGAGCCGGATCTCGATATCGAAATCCCATTCGGACCCGAAAATGTTTTTGCCGAGGAACCCGGCCTGGCGAGCCGCCGCAATGGCGACCTCCAGCCGCTTGATGGCCAGCGGATATTCCGCACGGATATACACGTAGCCCTGCTTGGATCCGATCGCGTACCCGCCAATGATCATGCCCTCAATGATGGTGTGGGGGTCACCCTCAATGGTGCTGCGATCCATGAACGCACCGGGATCCCCCTCGTCGGCGTTGCAGATGATATATTTCTCCTCGCTCTTCTGGACCGAGGCGAAGTTCCACTTCACGCCGGTGGGAAACCCGCCGCCGCCGCGCCCGCGCAGACCGGACTTGGTGATGGAATTCACGACATCCTGCGGGCTCATCTCCGTCAGGACCTTGACCGCGGCCTGATAGCCCCGGACGACCAGATATTCATCCAGGCTCTCGGGATCAATGACCCCGCAGTTCCGCAACGTCACGCGCATCTGCTTGCCGAAGAAATCCACATCGCCGAATACTGACGAGAACCGATCGGCCAAACGGGGGTCCGCCCAGAGCTTCTCCTCGGCAAAGGCCGCGCCCGCCTTGGTCTTGTGTGGCATCGCGAGCGCCTTCACCGGCGCCGCCTTGAGGATATGCGACTCAAACATCGTCGTGACTTTGTCGGCGTTCATGGAGCTGTACTTGACCGGCGCGGCCCCCTTGGCAAAGACCACCACCACGGGCTCCATGTCGCAACGGCCCGAACAGCCCACCCGGCTCAAGGTCACATCCTTAAGTTTGTGCTGTGCGATCAGCGCTTCAACCTGCTTGTAAATTTCAGTGGCACCAGCGGCATTTTCACAGGTCGCTGAACCTACCGTGATACGGATTTTCGAACTCAACTTCTCCTTTTGCAGCCGCTGTTCGGCCTTCTGGCGAAGTTCAAGCAATTGTTCCATTGGTTTACTCATAAGTATTCCCTTTTGTTTTTTGAAGAATGGCCAATTACCCTATTCACAACCATTTTGTCAAACAATTAACGTTAAACATTTAACACTTGTATCTCTATCGTAATAATGAAGATGAGCAGGGTAAGAGCAGGGCAGACGCATCTAAATGCCGCAAAACAGCGGAATCTTCCACTGATTCGCACTGACTGGGAAACGAGGAAGATTTCGAATGTTTTAGATGCGTCTGCCCTGAAAAAAAGGGGGGGAGCAGGCCGGCTTGCGCAAATCCGGAAATAATGGCATATTAAAGTTGGCAAGGAGGTACGCATGAAAAAGTCATTTTCAAAATTAGCGTTTCAACATCTGGGTGCTCCTGCCATTCTGAATGCGATGGGGGTCGGGATTTACGTGACCGACACCAGCCGGAACATCCTCTTCTGGAATAAAGCCGCCGAACGGATCACGGGCTGGAGTGCCAGCGAGGTGGTGGGCCGCAGCTGTTATGACAATATCCTGATCCACATTGACAAGGATGGCCATAAGTTATGCGGGGAGGAGTATTGTCCCCTGCATCGTTGCATCATCACGGGGCAAGCGAGTGATCAACCCCTGCTGGTCTACGCCCAGAACCGCGCGGGGGTAAGGGTTCCCGTCGAGGTCTCCGTATCCCCCATCCTTGACAACTCCGGCAGGGTTCTCGGAGGCATTGAAATATTCCGGGATCTGACGTCCGGCTTCGAAGATCTGGTCCGTGCAAAAATTATCCAGAACTCAGCACTGAAGGCTGAGATTCCCTCCGATCCGCATGTGTCGTTTGATGTGCGCTACACCCCCAGCGAGGTTGTGGGTGGCGATTTTTACCGGATTGAACGCATTGCGGACAACCTGTACGGCATTCTGATAGCCGACGTGATGGGGCATGGAGTGGCCGCCGCACTCTACACCATGCAACTCCGTTCCCTATGGGAGGACTGGAGAGGCAAACTGGTTTCGCCTGCCGGTTTTATCCAGCAGATCAACAAAAGTCTGCTCATCCTGTCCGTGGGGGCTGGCTACTTTGCCACCGCGATCTACGGCATATTCAATCCGGAAACCGGCTGTTTCCGCTACATCAGGGCCGGTCATCCGGCGCCCCTGATCCTCTTCGCTGATGGAAAATCACAGCCACAGGGAGAAACTCAACCAGCCCTTGGCTTACTCGACTCTTTCACCTACACGGAGGAAACGTTGACATTGAACACCGGCGACCGGTTATTGATGTACACGGACGGCGCCATTGAAGTTATGAACGCCCAAGGTGAAGAATTGGGGGAGGACGGACTTGTCCGGTTACTCACCACCCACGGCCCCCTCTCCGCGGCCGAGCTGGAAGAGAAAATCCTATCCTACAGCGCTGACATTCACCTGCCGGATGACCTAACCCTTCTCTGTATCTCGCGTCCCGGTTAAAGTGTCACCCGCAACGGATAAACTGGACGGCATCCCCCGACTTCCCTACCACGCCATCTTGAATAATGGCTGGATCTGATTTTCCCCGGGCATCACCTGGGTGGTATTGCGATAATCGGGGAGCATCTTCGGATTTTCAAATGCCCACACCCCCAGCTTCTTTTCCCGGGCCTGCTTCTCTGCTGTGGCCAATTCCTGAGAGTGTAAATACAGAGGATAATGCCACGCCCATCCCTCCGCTACCATCTCCAGGTTGATCCATCGCTCCTCCACATATACTTGGGCAATCACATAATCATACCCGTCTTCCATATCTCGGATGCTGACCACCTGTATGGTCACCTCGTTGCCCAATACCTTCTCCGCGAGGCTCCGCCGGGATGCCTCCCAATAGATTTGCCCCTTTTCCGGAGCTTCTATTTCCGCCAGCCACACCTCGATCTGACGGTTTTCAGGAGTCACCATCGCAAACGTTTCCCCGCTGGCCACGTCAATGGCTTCCCCCGTGAATACCTGCCCCACCCGAATGGCTGGACTGACCTGCCCTTGCAGGCGCAAAAGAGCCGGATCAGGCTCCGCCCGAACCGTTACCGGGAACCACAACAGGGCGCAAAGAAAGGCGCCACAAGTTTGAATATATATGTTCATGAGGTCACCTCACTTTCTATCTGCGTTAACGCTCAATGACCGCCAAATACACCCACGATACCCACTCCGTTCACCCCACTTGAATTATACCCGGAACCCCCCATTCTGAGAACCATAATATACGTCCTGGCAACGGCCGGAAAAGCAGATGGACGGGCCGTGTGGCGGACATTATAGTCCTCCCTATCAGGTATCCCCCAATGGCATGGGCAAAAATTATACGATCTTGCCACCGTCCCAAAGCGGTGCTGGTGGGTTCCCCGCGCGAACCACAACGATATCATCGAGACGGATGAACCGGGTTTCTGGAGGCATCTGACGGAGTTTCGCGACTGGGTCAGGGCACGGAGAAATGATTAAACCATACGACGGGTATCTAAATTCATGGAAAGACGTGTGAGTATCAACTTGCCATGAAGCCCTCCCGTTTTGTATGGTTCCCGCCTGCTTTATTTCTCATCCGACTTTTATGGAGAGGTGGCCGAGTGGTCTAAGGCGCAGCACTGGAAATGCTGTGTACCGCAAGGTACCGGGGGTTCAAATCCCTCCCTCTCCGCCATCCTTCGCTCTGCGCCTGACGGCTTGAGCTACGAATGGCCTCCGGCCAAGAGCCCGCAAAAAGAGTCAGGCGCGTTCCGGCTTTTCCTTCCGGTGTTTAAACATCCGGACAATCCGGTCCTGCATCAGCACACCGGCCACGAATAAGCCCAGGGCAATGATGGAGGCCACCACCACCGGACCATAGGCCTTGGCCTCCACATGGGCCCCGATATAAGAGGACAGGAGAATGCCGGGGAACCGGGCGACCATGGCGGCAACGAAGAAATGTAACGGCTTGACCGGAGTGAGGCCGGCCACATAAGTCAGAAGATCTTTGGGACTGCCGGGAATCAGGAATAAAATCAAAATCACCAGCTCGGTCCTCGGATGATTCAGCAGAAAACTGAACTTCTCGAGGGTTTTTCCGGGGATGACCACTTTAAGCAAAGGCAGCCCGAACCACCGCCCCAAACCGAACACCACCACGGATCCGATCAAAATGCCGATGATCGATAACAGGGTTCCCGGAATGGTTCCGTAAATGAACCCGCCGGCAAACTGGGTCACCTCGCCGGGAATCGGGGCAATCACCACTTGCCCCGCTTGAAGCAACACAAACACGGCGCCGCCCCATATGCCAAATGAGGCCAGATACTCGCCCAACAGACTGGCATTACTGAAGAACCGGGTTAAAGGGACGGCATACCTCACCGAGATCGCGGCCAATACGGCGATGATCGCCAACAGCACCACCCCTCTTGCCCATAGCTTCCCGTTATTCACAGACACCGTCCGGTTCAGGAATCACATGTCCGCGTACCGACATCCCGGCCCGACAAGTGGAGCCAGGCGTCCCGGTCACCAAGGGATGCCACGCCGGCAGATCATGGCCGTCAGTCAGGAGGCGATAGGTGCAACTGGATGGCAACCAGGCCAGGGTTTCAGGGGTACACCGGAATAAATCCACGCATTCCGGCATCTGCTTCTTCCGGGTGCCATAGCAGGCACAACGGCAGGTTTCCAGATCAAGATGGCGGCACGCCCACTTGGTGTAATGGATCTTCAACGTGTCGGGGTCTTCATACTTGATGACACAACACCGGGCACACCCGTCGCACAAGGATTCCCATTCCGCCCGTGTCATTTCCCCCAGCGCCTTGCGCTTCCAGAAGGGACGCTCTCGTTTATCCGTTTTGCGCAACGCTCACTCCTCCAGCGCTTTTTTCATGGCGGTCCGGGCAAGCTGCAAATCATCAAAGGAAACATTCCGGCGCTGATAGCGGGCCTCCATCCGCTCTAAAAAGTTCTCCCAGTCCTCCCGCGTCGGTGGCGTCGTATAGTCAAATCGCTCCTCGGTGGCCAGCTTGAACTGCCAGCTGACTTTCCCGCGCTCCACCGACCACCGCACGTCACGCTTGATTCCATCCGCATTTTTCTCAATCCAGCAAATCTGGCGCATCATAACCTGAATCTCCTGTCGTTGTGACCATTTACTCTATCACCTCCCCCTGCAGAAGCGCACTTGAAAAGCGACCGCACATTCCCCATAGTGTCGCCCTTTGAAAGATTTACCCTTATGGCCCTCTTAAGTTTAAAAGATGTCAGTGTGAGTTATGGTGGTCTGCCGCTGCTGGATAATGTGGAATTCCATGTCGAGCGCGGAGATCGCATCTGCCTGTTGGGCGCCAATGGGGCGGGAAAAAGCACCATGCTCCGCATTCTCGCCGGAGAATCCAAGCCGGACACGGGTAAAGTCATCCAGCCCCCCGGCACCCGGGTCAGCCGGCTCCCCCAGCAAGTCCCGCTCCACCTGACCGGCCGGGTGCTGGACATTGTCTGCCCTGATCCCGACGCACTGGATAATCATCGTGACGCCCTCGAAGCCGAGCAAATCCTGACCCGCCTGCAGGTGGATCCTGAAGTTCATTTCGAAACCCTCTCCGGAGGAACCCGCCGCCGCGTGCTCCTCGCCCGCACGCTTCTGGGCAAACCCGATGTGGTGCTCCTGGACGAACCAACCAACCATCTGGATCTGGACTCCATTGCCTGGCTGGAAGGATACCTGCTCCGTCATTGCCGGACGTTCCTGTTCATCACCCATGACCGGGCTTTTCTGCGTCGTATTGCCTCACGCGTCGTTGAATTGGATCGCGGCAATCTGGTTGACTGGCGCTGCGATTATGACACGTTTCTGAAGCGCAAAGAGGAGACGCTCCAGGCAGAAGCCCTGTTGTGGGAACGCACCGATAAGCGGCTGGAAAAGGAAGAGGCGTGGCGCCGCCGCGGCGTGAAGGCACGGACGGTCCGTAATCAGGGCCGGGTCCGGGCCCTGGAAGCGTTGCGCACGGAACGTCGCCAGCGACGCGAGCGCACCGGCGCCGTTCAAATGGCCATCCAGGAAGCAGACCGGACCGGCCAGATTGTATTGAAGGCCGAATCCGTGGTCTTTGGATATAATAACCGCGCCCTGATCCATGACTTTACGGAAGTGATCACCCGGGGTGACCGGATTGGGATTCTTGGGCCCAACGGGTGCGGCAAAACCACCCTGCTTCGCCTGCTGCTGGAACCCAGCGGGACAGGCCTGACGCCACTCTCCGGCAAGATTGCGCATGGCACCAACCTGCAGATCGCCTATTCCGATCAGTTACGCGCGCAACTGGATGAATCGCAATCACTGGCCGAAAACATTGCACAGGGCAAAGAGTTCATCATGTTGCAAGGCGTTAAGCGCCATGTCATGGGCTATCTGGAAGACTTCCTGTTTACCCCCGACCGGGCGCGGCAGCCGGTTTCCGTCCTGTCGGGCGGGGAGCGGAACCGGCTCCTGCTGGCCCGTCTCTTTGCCCAGCCATCCAATGTGCTGGTACTGGATGAGCCTACCAATGATCTGGATCTCGACACACTGGAACTGCTGGAAGAGCAGTTGGCAGCCTATACCGGCACCGTGCTCATCGTCAGCCATGACCGTTCCTTTTTAAACAACGTGGTCACCAGCGTACTGGCCTTCGAAAAGCATCCTCCGGGCCGCAATGATGTCTGGCTCAAGCCGGACGAGGGCTGGTTCGTGAATGAGTATGTGGGCGGGTATGATGACTGGGCCGCCAAGCGCCTGCTCCCGCCCGACGCGGAGGAAACCGCCAAACCGGCGGTCATTAAAACAACGCCACCGCCTCAGCGCAAACTGACTTTTCGTGAACGCAAGGAACTGGATGAACTGCCGGGCAAGATTGAAGCCATGGAGGAAGAACAGACGCAGTGGCACGCCTGTCTGGGGGATCCGGCCTTTTTCAGAAAGCCCAAGGCAGAAATCACCAAGGTGACAGAACGTTCTGAAGCGCTGGCCACCGCCCTCCAAACCGCCTACCGGCAGTGGGAGAAACTGGAAGCGATTGCCAACCCTACTTCAGCATCTGAGCCACCCGGGCCTTGATGGCGCCCACTTCTTCCGTCAATTTGGCGCGTTCCTGATCGATTTCGGTACGCTTCCAATTTGCCAGCGACGTTGCATAGTCCTGATCCAGTTGCTTGAACCGGGCTTCAATCTCAGCCGCCCGTGTATTGAGCGCGAGCAACTCCTTGACCTGTCCATTTTCCTGCGTTACCACCTCAAGCTCTGTCTTTGCTTTTGAGACGGGCGCGCTGATATCAATCCCGGGATATTGCTTTTGAAATTCCTCCCAGTACGCCAACCGGGTCGCGGGGGGCGACGTGGTGAAGGCTTTATCCGCAAGCATCTTCTCAAGCTGGGCCCGGCCGGCGACCGCAACCCGCGTCCGCTCCGCCTCCGCCCGCTTGCGCATCTCTTGCTCTTCTTTCTCCCGCGCGGCGATCTTCTCCTTTGCCTCTTCAGCGGTGACCAGAAAGGCCCGTGTAACCCGGCCCGTCACAAAGTCAACGGTCCCCCGGTCATAATAATAGGTTGTCCGGAGACCACCTTTGACCTGTCCCTTTGGCGGCCCCAACTTCTGAATCACCTGCTCAGCCGTATCGCCCTTTACGACCACGGCCGAAAGGTCAGCCCCGAACACACATGCGGGCAAAAGGACCATTAGCAAGGCGATCAATTTATGCATGCTGACTCCTGAATCCCGGCCCCACCTTATCCCAGCTGGGCAAGAACCACCTGATTGACGAGTTTGCCGTCGGAGCGGCCTTTCACCTGGGGCATCAGTGCCTGCATCACCTTGCCCAGGTCTTTCTTTCCACTGGCGCCGGTCTCGGTGATGATGGCCTTGACGAGGGCCTCAATCTCGGGCTGGCCGAGTTGCCGGGGTTGATACTTGCGGAACCATTCGATTTCCTGCTGCTCCTTATCGGCCAGATCCTGCCGGGTGGCGGCCTTGTACTGCTCCACCGAGTCCTGCCGCTGTTTAATCGCCTTCGCGACGATGGTGGCCACCGTTTCGTCTGACGGCTCCTTTCCCACATTCACCGTCGCGTCCTTAACCTGGGAATGCAACATCCGTAACGCCGACAGCAGCCCCTGGTTTTGCGACTTCATCGCCGTTTTAATATCCGCCAACAATGCCTCTAACAAAGGTGATCCCATAAATTCCCCTCTTCCCCTCTCACGTCTTACATTTCACATCTCACGCCTTACATCTTACATCTCACGTCTTACTGGTAACACACCGCCAGCCAAATGGTATCCTCATCCGGCGCGGTCCATTCGACCCGATGCCGTTCGTGGGCCTTGATATTGATCCAATCCCCGGGTTCCATGACCACCGGCTCCGCCCGCCCCTCAAGCGTGAGGCCGGCCCGCCCTTTGATCAATACCAGAAACTCATGATCATCCTGATCGTACCAGAATCCGTCCGGCGATGAATGACCCCGCGACACAATCCGCTCAACCCACATCCCGCCCGACTGGCAAATGACCTCTATCAATTCTTCAGGCAGGGAGTGGGGGATATTCTTTAATAGACTCTTTTTCATTAGCGCCCCACAGCCCGCAGGCTTTTAGACTGTAGGCTGTAGACTGTTAGGAAATCCATCTACTCCTGTTTGTTTTCACGCCGATCCATTTACGATCTGTTAAAGTGACTCATTACTGTTTTACCTAATAGCCTAAAGCCTAAACCCCTACAGCCTTACTCCTTCAATTGCGCCGCCGCGAAGTCCCAGTTTGCCAGCTTCTCCAGAAAGGCGGCCACAAAGTCCTTCCGCCGGTTCTGATAGTCGAGATAATAGGCATGCTCCCAGACATCGCAACACAGGAGCGCCTTCTGCCCATGAGCCACGGGCGTATCGGCATTTGACGTCCGGATCACCTTCAGCCCCTCGCCCTCCACCACCAACCATACCCATCCACTGCCGAACTGGGCCGCCGCGGCAGCCGTGAAAGCCGCCTGAAACTTCTCAAAGCTGCCAAACGACTTCTCGATTTTCTCCAACAACACCCCGGCAGGCTTTCCCCCTCCGTTGGGCTTCATACTGTTCCAGAAGAAGGTGTGATTCCATACTTGGGCGGCGTTATTGAAAATGGCAGGCCCGTCCTTGTCCCGGGAGTTCGTGGTCACTTTAATGACCTCCTCCAGGGGCATCGACTCCAGTTCCGAGACGGCAATCAGTTTATTGAGCGCCTCAACGTATCCCTGATGATGTTTGCCAAAATGAAAACTCAGGGTTCGAGCCGAAAGAACGGGCTCAAGGGCGTTTTCAGCATAAGGAAGGGGCGGGACCTGAAAGGCGCCAAACCCGTTGCAAGCCACCAGCATCCCGGCCACCACCGCACCGCATACCTGATTTCGCATTTAGACCTCCCTTGGCTACACCTGTTACGTTTTATCCAGAGCCACAGGCTACACCAAGATGCCATCAGGCAAAAGGGAAAAGCACTGTTAAGACAGGGCATATTCACAAATGACTACAACTCCTTGGTAATATGGCCATTCTGAAAACAAACTATTTTTTTCTGATATTCGCAAAAACCAGGAATTTTGAACAGAAGCGCGCTAAGATCGCGAAGGCGGGTGCGGCGAATACGCCGCACCCGCGTGAGAATAATTGAAATTCGACTCCATACAGTGTTAGCGCCGCAGGCAAACCCATTTCTTCCTTCGCGGTCTTCGCGTGCTTCTGTTCAAAATCTTATCCTTACAGGACGAAAGAGTGATTCCCTTTGCACTACAAGGAGCTACAGCTCTTGTGAATATGCCTTGACTGTTAAGAAAAAGAAAAAGGGCGCCTTCAGCAGGCGCCCTCCAGCGGATCATCCACGCATCGGCTTACCCGTTTTTCTTCTCGAACTCCTTCATGAAGGACACCAGGGCATCCACCCCGGCAACCGGGAAGGCATTATAGATGGACGCGCGAATGCCGCCGACCATCCGGTGCCCCTTCAAGCCCTTCATCCCCTGCTTTGAGGCCTCCTTGATGAACATTTCCTCAAGGGCTTCCGAGGGGAGCCGGAAGGTGAGATTCATGTCCGACCGGAATTCCTTAACCGCCGTTCCCTTATAAAACGAGCTGCCGTCAATCGCCGCATAAATCCTGGCCGCCTTATCCACATTCCGCTTGTACAGCGTCTCCTGGCCCATCGCGAGCATCCAGCGGGTGACCAGCGACAAGACATAGATCCCGAAGGTCGGGGGAGTATTATAAAGGGAATTCTCCTCAATATGCGTCTTATACTTGAGCATGGTAGGAGTATTGGCCGACACCCGCTCCGCCAGGTCTTTCCGGATGACCACCAGGGCCAGCCCCGACGGGCCCAGGTTCTTCTGCGCCCCGGCATAAATCAAGCCGAACTGATTGGCATCAAAGGGACGGGACAGGATATCCGAGGACATATCCGCCACGAGCGGTGCCTCGGTTTTCGGGAACACCTTCCACTGGGCACCGGAGATCGTTTCATTGGAGGTGATATGCACATACGCCGCCCCCTTGGTGAACTTCAGGTCCTCGTTCCTGGGCATGCGGGTGGGGATATCCTTGCAGGTGTTGGCAATCACATTCACCGCCCCGATCAGCTTGGCCTCCTTGACCGCCTTATCCGCCCAGGTGCCCGAATTGACATAGTCAGCCGACTGCCCTGCGCCCAATAGATTCATGGGGACCATGGCGAACTGCATGCTCGCGCCCCCCTGGATGAAGAGCACCGAGTAGTCATCAGAAAGTTTCATCAACTTCCTGATGTTCTCAATGGCTTCCTGATGCACGGCATCATATTCCTTGCCCCGATGACTATGCTCCATGATGGACATGCCGGATCCCTTGAAATCCAGCATTTCCTTCTGAGCCTCTTCAAGGACTTCAACAGGAAGCGTCGCCGGTCCCGCACCAAAGTTAAATACACGCGCCATAATCATGCCTCTTTCTTGATAAAGTTAAGCCCGCATTGTAGCCGCTACCCTAAAATCTTCAACTGCGTAATTACGATTGACGTAGCCTCAAAAACTTCTACACTTCATGGCTTTTCACAAGGAGTAAATAAATTATGGCATTGATTACGTTCGGCAAAGAGAAGGAAAACATCGTCACCCGCAAGGAATTTTCTACCGCCAAGGCGCGCAAAGTTCTTGCAAAAGAAACCATCGCCATTATCGGCTATGGCGTTCAGGGTCCCGCGCAGGCATTAAACCTCAAGGATAACGGATTCAAGGTCATTATCGGCCAGGCTCCTGAATTCAAAAAGGACTGGGACCGCGCCTGCAAGGATGGCTGGGTTCCGGGGAAAACACTGTTTGATATTCCCACCGCCGTTAAACGCGCGACCGTCATTCAGCTGCTGGTGTCCGATGCCGCCCAGCGCCAGGTCTGGCCGACCATCAAGGCGAATCTGAAGCCGGGTGATGCCCTCTATTTCTCACACGGGTTTTCGATCGTGTACAAGGAACAGACGGGTGTCATTCCTCCCAAGAACGTGGATGTCATCATGGTTGCGCCCAAGGGGTCCGGCTTGAACGTCCGCCGCAACTTCCTCTCCGGCGCCGGCATCAACTCCAGCTTTGCCGTTGAGCAGGATGCCACCGGCCGTGCGACCGAGCGCTGCATTGCGCTGGGTATCGGCATTGGCTCCGGCTACCTGTTCCCCACCACCTTCAAAAAGGAAGTGTGCAGCGATCTGACCGGCGAACGTGGCGTGCTCATGGGCGCACTGGCCGGCATGATGCAGGCCCAGTACGATGTCCTGCGCGCCAATGGCCATTCACCGAGCGAGTCCTTCAACGAGACCGTCGAGGAGTTGACCCAGAGCTTGATCCGCCTCGTCGACGAAAACGGGATGGACTGGATGTATCAGAACTGCTCGGTCACCGCCCAGCATGGTGCGTTGAAGTGGCGCCCGATCTTCCATAAGGCCAATCTCCCGGTCTTCAAGAAGCTCTATCAGTCGGTCAAGGTGGGTCAGGAAACCCGCGAAGTGCTCCGCGATTGCGGCGGCAAGGACTACCAGAAGTTCCTCGCCAAGAAGCTGGCCGAGATTCACCAGTCGGAAATGTGGCAGGCGGGCGCCGCCGTGCGCGCATTGCGTCCGAAGGAAGGTATCAAGGCCGCGGCTAAGAACGCCAAGGGCGTGGGCGGCCGGTTGTCGAACTAATCCCCTTGCGGGGTTGGGTTGCTAAGTTGTTGGGTTGTTGAGTTGCTGGGGAAAAGTTTTAGGGAACCTTAGGGATTCCCCTTAACAACTCAGCAACCGGACAACTCAACAATTTTTTTTGCCGCCATAGCGGCGGCAGGTCTCTTCCATCAACTCCAAAGTTGCACGCGCCGCTTTGTCCCAGGTAAAGGTTTTGACCCACTCCAACCCGTTTGCCCGCATCTGTGCATACAACACGGGATCGCCCAGCAACTGATCCAGACGCGCCACCATGGCCGGCACATCGCCATGCGGTACCAGGAAGCCGGTTTTACCGTCCTGCACCGCCTCATTCAATCCGGGCGAGTCGCTGGCGACGACCACCGTGCCACAGGAATTTGCCTCCAGAACGGACAACCCCCAGCCCTCCTTGGGTGAAGGATAAATGAGAACGTCCGCCTGTTGCATCAGCTGGATTTTGCGGTCATGCGAAATCCGGCCGGTAAACTCGACCTGTGGCTCCACACCCAAGTCCCTCGTCAGTTTACGGAGCGGTTCGAGATAATCGCCCGCGCCCACGATCTGGAACAGGATATCCGGATAGCGCGTCTTCAGCTTGGCGACCGCCTGAATCCCCTGTTGGATCCCCTTGTAGCGTTTGATCCGTCCCACATAAATAAAAGTAGGCCGGGTCCGGGGTGGCTTAACGACCGGCGCAGGATAGTCCTCATGCGTAAACCCTGGATGAATCACCCGGGTTTGGTCCTGGGGAATGCCCCTGGCCACCAGATCCACCTGGGTGCTCTTCGACAACAGCGAGAACATGCACCGCCGGTAGGCCTTGGACACTCCACGCTCAAGTAAATACACGTACGAGGCGGGAAGGAAGGACACCTCTTGAAAGACAGTACTCCCGAACAGATGCGGCACGATGGCCATGATCGGCGTCTTCCGTTCAAAAAGCGGGAGATAAAACGGGATTTTATCTATACCCTCAATGATCAGGTCGTAGTGATTGGCCCGTAATTCAGTCTGGTAGACCCAGGGCGCCATGTAATTGAAATAGGCTTGCCGCCCCCGCCGGATGATGCGAATCCCCGCCTGGACTTCTTCCGGGGCCCCGCCCTCAAAGCCATTGCAGAGATAATCCACCTGATGGCCCAGCGCCACAATCCGGCGGAAGATTTCATACAATACAATTTCAGCGCCCCCCGCCAGAGGGTGCTTCATGTCTCGGTATTCGATGAGGAGAATCTTCATGAGGAAAAAGAAGGAATCCAGAATCCAGAATCCAGACTCCAGAATAAAATACGCCCACGCCTGCACGCCAACGAAGGGGAATTCTCCTCGTCACCACCCCATATTCTGGATTCTGAATTCTGGATTCTGGATTCCGCTTTCATCTTCTCATGATCCCGGATGTTCGAGCGCCACCTTCTGGGCGCACAAGGGGCAGGTCTTGGGGTCAAACGTCACCGGCTCCATCTGGAGCAGGCTTACGGTAGGCGAAATAAAGCGCGCCTTTCCGCCGCTCCGATCCACCAATACCGCCACCGCTACGACCTTACCGCCACGACCCTCAATAATATCAATCGTCTCCTGAACTCGGCCTCCGCGGGTAATGACATCTTCCGCCACCACGAATGAGGCGTTTTTCGGAACCTCGAATCCGCGCCGTAACACCAAAGCCCCGTCCTGCTTCTCGGCAAAGATCGAGACCACGCCCAGTGTCTTGGCCACTTCATGACCGACAAAGAGCCCGCCCATGGCGGGTGCGATCACGCCATCCACATGAAGTCCTGGATGTTCCTTGCGGAGTTTCTGCACGAGGGCCTCACACAAACGCGCCGCAATGCGCGGCTGTTGCAGCACTTTGGCGCATTGAAAGAACTGGTCGCTATGCAATCCGGAGCGGAGCTCGAAGTGCCCTCTCAGCAAGGCCTTGGTTTCAAGAAAGACGTTCAATACTTCATTATCAGTCATAGTTTCTCCCTTTTCGATCTACCCCGGCACAACCTCAAGCCAAGAGAAGAATTTGAACAGAAGCTCGCGAAGCCCGCAAAGAAAAGGGTTCTTCCCCGCCTCCGGCGGAAACCCATTCCCTTCGCGATCTTCGCGAGCTTCTGTTCAACACTCTTTTCCCGTCCTGATCATGACTCAGCGCCATTATTTGACCACGGCCCCTGACGGCAGTTCGCCATCCACCGTGATCAGTTTTAATTCTTTTCCGATACTGGCGGCCAACAGCATGCCATTGGACTCCACACCGCGGATGGTCGCCGGCTTCAGGTTGGCCACCACGACGACCGTTTTTCCAAGCAGAGCGGCGGGCTCATAATGCAAGGCAATGCCTGCCACCAGCTGGCGCTTTTCGCCCCCGACGTCAATCTGGAGCTTCAACAGCTTATCCGCGCCTGTGACTTTTTCGGCCTCAAGGATTTTAGCGGTCCGAAGTTGGATCTTCTGGAAATCCGCGTATTCAACCAGGGCTACGCCCACGAGGGCCGGTACCGGCGACACGCCGGTTACTACAGGCGCTACCACAGGCATAATGCGCGGGAACAGCGACTGCATTTCGCCCAGGCGTGTGCCAGGCTTCGACAATCCCCACTCTTTGAGCGAATGAATATCCAGCGCCTTCTCTTTTATCCCCAGGATCCCCCTCAGTTCAGCCATCTTGCCCGGCATCACCGGATACAACAAACCACTGACGACCCGCAGGGTTTCCGCCGCCGTGTACAACACCGTGTGCAGGGGGCGTTTATCCTCCTGCTTGGCCAACGTCCAAGGCTGTTTGATCTCGAGATAACGATTGGCGGCACGGACCACATTGGCCACTGCGGTCAACCCCAGATCCAGGCGCATATTGGCAATCGTGGTCTCCATGGTGGTTGCCGCTTCCAGCGCCGCGGACCGCAGGGTGAGTTCGTCCTCCCCCGTGACGCCCGGTTCCGGCAAAACACCCCCGGTGTAAGTGCTGAGCATTTTAATCAGCCGACTGAGCATATTGCCAAGATCATTGGCCAGATCCGCATTATAGCGGCGGATAAAGGCCTCCTCGGTAAAACTGGCATCCTGACCCAGAACCATTTCGGCCATCAGGAAATAACGGAAGGCATCGACCCCGTATTTGTCCACAAATTGCATGGGGTCCACGACATTCCCGGTCGTCTTGCTCATCTTGCTCTCCCCCATGAGCCACCAACCATGGGCGAAGACCGCCTCTGGTAATTCGGCCCCCATGGCCTTGAGCATAATGGGCCAATAGACGGTGTGGGTCGTCAAAATGTCCTTACCAATCAGGTGATAAGAGGCGGGCCACCACTTTTTAAACTTCTCATCATCGGAAAGATAGCCCACCGCACTGATATAATTCGTCAGGGCATCACACCAGACATAAGCAACAAAGTCCTTGTCGAACGGCAGTTCGATCCCCCAGCTCAGGCGGCTCTTCGGCCGGGACACGCAGAGATCATTCAGCTGTTTACGGAGAAATCCGAGTGTTTCGTTGCGCCTGAAGTCAGGCTGAATGAATTTGGGGTGATCCTGGATATACTGAATCAGCCACTCCTGATACTTGCTCATTCTCAAGAAGTAATTGGACTCACGAATCCGCTCCACGGGCCGCTTGCAGTCGGGACAGGCCCCGTTATCGAGGTCCTTCTCCATGAAAAACCGTTCACAGGGCACGCAATACCAACCGTCATATTCCGCGCGGTAAATCTCATCTTTTTCGTACAGCTTCTGGAAGATTTCCTGAACCACGACTTTATGCCGGGCCTCAGTGGTCCGGATAAAGTCATCGTTTGTGATTTCAAGTTTTTTCCACAGGTCCTGGAATCGGACGACGGTGGAATCAGCATGTTGTTGAGGGGTGACGCCGGCCTTCTCGGCCGCCTGCTGCACCTTCTGCCCATGCTCATCCGAACCTGTGAGGAAAAAGGTAGGCACACCTAATAACCGGTGGTAGCGGGCGAGCACGTCAGCCAGGATCGTGGTATACGCATGCCCGATATGGGGCCGGTCATTCACGTAGTAAATCGGGGTCGTCACATAAAATTTATTTTTCTTCATAGCAATATCCTCTAGCCCTTTAAAATAACGGCTAAACCATCAAAAGCAAAGCCAAGAAAAGACTTCACCACTAATTTAGGAAATGAAGGAAATCCGGAAAGATTTACCACCCGCCTGGAATACCAGGCTTGAGGCGCAGAGGCACAGAGAATCCCAACAGGCAAGAAGAGAATGTCGCGGCATTTTCGTTCGGGAGTACCCGAGCCAAAAATCCC
>JBIKMI010000175.1:0-6061 GCA_044359285.1 Kiritimatiellia bacterium | reverse complement strand
GCGGCCCGCCTCTTGATCTCCTTCCTGACCCTGGCCCAGGAGTGTGCAAAAGGGGTCCGGGCCCGCAAAGGCGACCTGGGCGTCCTTGATTTCGATGATCTTCTCCTCCGGGCCCGCGACCTGATCCTGCGTAATCCCGGCGCCGTACCCGCCACGGACGTCATCATCGTCGACGAGGCCCAGGATAATAATCGCCTCCAGAACGAACTGATCCTGCTGGTGCAGGGGGCCACGCAGGCGGCCGTGGCGGTATGCGGCGACACCAAGCAAACCATCTACAGCTGGCGCGGCGCCGATCCCGGGGGACTCGACAAGCTCGGCGCCACCCTGACGCTCACGCCCATCCCGCTCCGCACCAGCTATCGCAGTCAGCAGGGCATCCTGGACTGGGTGAATGATATCTTTGCCGGCGTGGTCATGGGCACCGGCCTCTATGGCGAAAACGAGGAACTGCTCTCCTGCCCGGCCGCCCAGACCAGCACCGGACCCGCCGTCGAATGCCTCTTCCCGGACTGGGAAATACGTCCGTCCCCCAAGGACCAGATATCCGTGCCGGGCAAGAAATCGAAATCGGGTGACGTCAGTAGTGACGCCCGCCCCCGCATCACGATCACCAAGCGGGACATCGGAAAGCTGGCCGCTGAAGGAGCGACCAGCGCCACCACCAACTGGGCTGACGTCGCCGAGCTTTCGGAACAGGCGCACGCGCTTGAAGCCCGCGCCATCGCCCGGCGAATCCGCCTGCTCACCACTCCGACCCGTCAGGGCGAGTGGCATCCGCCCCGCGTTTGGGACTCGGCCACGCAAGCCTGGATCACCCCCCAGGGCCGGCCATACCGCTTCCGCGACATCCTGATCTTGTTACGGGCGACCAACCGTCAGAGTCTTTATGAGCAGGCCTTGCAGGAGGAAAATATCCCCTTCACCACGGACGGTGCCGGCCGCGGTTTTTTCATGCGCCAGGAAGTTCAGGATGTCTACAATCTGCTGGCCTGGCTGGCCTTCCCGCTCGACCGTCAGTCGCTTCTCGCCCTGCTGCGCTCCCCCTTCTGCGCCCTGTCGGATAACGCGGTGGCGGTGCTCTCCACAAACCCAACCGACGCGTCTCTGCGCAGTATCGTCACCGCAGATCCGGACGCCGCCACCCTCATCGCGAACGACCTGACCGCCCGCGCCTTGCCCGATGATGCCACGGCTTTCCTGCGGACCGCCGCCCTCCTGCGCCGGCTCTGCGGGCTGGCAGGCCGCGTGAGCGCCGTGGACCTGGTGCGGGAGGCGACCCGCCTGACCGGCTATGATGCCATCCTCGCGGGGACCTTCCACGGGGTGCAGCGCCTGGCCAACCTCCAGAAGCTCCTGTCCTGGATTCAGGAGTTGGAACGTTCCGAAAACCTCGACCTGCAGGCCACCGCCACCCGGCTCGCCAGCGAAATCGCCAACGGCCGCGAAGCGCCTGATGCCGCCGTACTGGATCCCGATGACGACTCGGTCCGCATCAACACCGTCCATGCCGCCAAGGGCTTGTCCAGCCCCGTCGTCATTGTCCCGGACCTGCGCCGCATCCCGCGAAACGACTCCAGCTGGATCCATGTGATTCAGGGTGGTGCACATGACCCGTCCACCCTCACGGCCCGCCTGAAGTTCTACAACGAGGATGACACGCTTGAAGAGCAGGTGGATGCCGAAGGCTATGCCGACGAGGTTGAGCGGAAGAAGGTGGCCCGCCATGAAGAGTCGCGCCGTCTGTTCTATGTGGCGGCCACCCGTGCGCGGGATCTCCTGATTTTCTCCGCGGAGAATCCCAACATCAACAGCGATGAAACATGGCGGTCCTGGCTCAACCGGCACCTGTTGGCTTGTGACTTCAAACCGGAGCTGGTGCGCCTGCGCCCCTATGGCGAGATCGAGTCGGCGTGGCAGGCCCTGAATACAACGCAACCGGAGACCGCGCTGGTGACCCCCGCCCAACTGACCGCCGGGCTAACCCGCTCCGCCCCCCTCGCCAGGGTGGAGCAATTCCGCTTTCCCGTCACCGCGCTCGTACGCCCCACCTGGCCACTCCAACTGGCCACCGTAACGGTTTCACCCAAAGCGATCGAGAACCGTGAAGAAACCGGTGAAGCCGGCCTGCCCCCCGATCACGATGATCTCCCGGCCTTCAGCAAAGCGGAGCTGGGCACCCTGGCCCATCAGATTCTGGAGACCCTGGATTATCACTCGCACATCACCCTGAACCGTCAGATTTCACAGGCGGCCGGAGTAGAGTCCCTCGCCCCTGCCGACCGGGCCGCGCTCCTCACCTCCGTAACAGCGGCGGGCAGCACCATCGCCCGTCTGCTGGACGGGGTGACGCCGGAGAACCTCATCCGGGAAATGCCCTTCGTGGCCCGCTTTGAGCATGACGGGGCGCGGGTCATTGTGGACGGGAAAGTCGATCTGCTGTTTTTCAAGGCCGGCGCCTGGCATATAGTGGACTATAAATTCTCAGCCCATTCCGCAGGGGAGTTGAGCGATCGCTACGCCCTGCAACTCGCCGTTTACCGCGAGGCCCTGTTTCTGCCCGTCGCCCAGTCACTCGAGCGCACCCCCCGTTTTGAAACGGCGCTGACCACGCCGGCCCCCCTCCATCTCACACTACTCGGCATCACCCCGGCAGGCGTTTGCACCGAGGTGGATGTAACCGGTAAAACCCAACCCGACATCGCCGCGCAACTGATTACCGCCGCCCGGGTGCAAAAATGGTTTTGACGGTTCGTGCTTCGCAACGAAGGAAGCTTTCGCTGATTTCACAGAGTAGCAGGCAAAACCCTACATTGGGGAAAAGCTGAATTTCGACAGGGTTAAATCGACGTTTCTGACTTCACCGGAACCCAGCAGCAACGTCACTTTTTTCATTCCCAGCAAACCGGGCGTGGCCGGAAGCGGGATGCGCAGCTCCTGCGCCCGGAAGCGGGCGGGCTGGAACGACACAAAAATCTCCTGCGACACGGACCGCCCGTGCGCGTCAGGTCGCTCCAAACTGATCACCGCCTTCAACGCAGGACCGTGAAGGCGGTAGCGGAGCCTCAACTCACCCCCTGACAAAGCCAGCTCCTCCGCCGGGTGATCGAACAGCCACGTCACCGCCGCCTGCCGCACCTTTTCCCCGCTCAACCGGACGCCACGCCCTCCGCGCTCCACCGCCAACGCACTTCCATCCGGCGACCAGACCACGGTCCTTGCTCCCGCCACCAGCAGATCGGCCGGCTTCCCTGCGGGATAGATCAGGCGCAAACCCGCCGCCACCCCGCGCTGCTCCAGATACCGCGCCATCGCCTCGTCACTCACGCCCAGACCGCCCAGGATCAATGACATCACATGCACCGCCGTCTGACACCGGATCGGCAACTGAGTGGCCGTATGAATGCCCTCCCAGGGACCATGCGCCGTAAAAAGGGCGGAGACCCACGCCCAGTAATCACGCAGGAATCGCTCCACCTCGTCGGGCAGAATGCTGTAGGCCACTCCGAGCGTATAAATCGAAGGGGCATTGGTAATCCGGACATCACTGACCACCGCAAGATCCGGCACGCCGATTTTGCCGCTGTACTCATTCCCCTTCCCGCTATATGCCTCCGAGAGAAACCCCGGCAGGTGATTCGCCCGCGAATAGTCCACATTGATCCGGACCGCATTTTCAAGACTGGTCCGCCAACTGGCCTGCCGGCGTTCGCTCATGAACAAGGAGAGCCCGAGCGCCTGAAAGGCCGACCCCTCCCACACGCCCAGGGTAAACAGCTCACGCCCCGAGTCCACCCTGCGTGACTTGATTTTAAAGTTCTGATAACGCAGCGGGTCATCCGGGAATCCGAAGCGTGCCACCACAAACGCCATGGGGCCCCTGAACTCGTTGACAAAATAGTCGGCATAGGCGGCCTGCCAGACGCCCGCCCCATCGGCCCAGCCCAGATACTGCTGGTGCGTGGCATTCCAGCCGAACCGGAACAGGCCGCGCTTCGCATCAAAGAGCGTGCGATACCCGGCCTGCTGGGCCTCCAGGAAGTGCTCCAACCGCTCCCGGATAAGGATGGCGACAGGCTCATTTTTGACTTCCGGATGCAACAACATCCCGATAGTCTTGGCGACCGAGGCGCTGAGATTGGCATTATCCCCGAAGACCACCTGCACCACCCGCCGGTCAATCACCGTCATCAGCTTGATCTGGCCCTCATGGGAGGCATAGGGGACCAGCGCCCCCTGGAAGCCTGCCTGACCATATCCATAGCCCGGGCCACGCAGGATTTCGCCCTGCTCATCATTGGCCAGGGGCCGCACCCAGCCGGCCTGTTCGAGGGCACGCCATACCGCCATCCCCTCGTACTCACCATAGGCCTCAATGAACTCTTTCTTGTACGCCTCCGCCCCGAGCGGGGCCACGCGCCGGCCGTGCTCGAACCCAATGAAATTGCAGAGCAACCCCTGCGAGCTCAGGAGCGGATCGGCCTGATCCAGTAGCAGGCAGCGGCTGACCCGGTCCAACTGGCCCAGCGCGTCAATAGGTGACAGGTAGGGCTGATCGGCATACCCCGCCGCAATATGGGCCAGCAGTTCGAGCCACTCCCCGATCGTGGTGAGCTGGGTAAACCCGCGCAGGTGGAGCCCATCGCGATCGTTCCACCCTTCCACCGGATAGCCGGACGTCTCGTCAAACAATCCCTGTCCGGGCTTGATATAACCCAGCGCATTCTCCACCAATTGCCGCATATGCACATGCTCAGGCGGGATGGAGGGGAGATTAAACAGGGACGCGGCCGGTTCGCCTGCCATGACGGGTCCGCCCACCCACACACTCCCCGCAATAACCAGAAAGAATTTGAACAGAAGCTCGCGAAGACCGCGAAGGGATGAATGGTGACGCCTGCGGCGTAAACCCCATGGCCCTGTATGGCGCACTATTTCATGCGGGTGCGGGGTACTCACCGCATCCGCCTTTGCGAACTTTGCGTGCTTCTGTTCAAATTCTTCCTCTTGTTTAAATTCTACCCAATCAGGTCCCAACAAACGGACTCTTTGCCAAATCACGCGAAACCTTGAGCACCCGCAAGCCACCACGGGGTTCAGCCAGATCAGCAGGCAACTTCACCTGATTGCCTTCCAGCCGGGCGCCCACGACCCCCTCGAGGGCCTGCCGGAACATCCAGGCGGCGGCACCGGTATAGCCATTCCAGATCATCCGGCCGGCATCGAACGTGGTCAGCAAATCCGCCGGCTGCTTATTCGGCTGGCCGCCATAGCGTTCAATCTGGTCGGGTGTAGTATGGTCCAAGGCCGAAATCTTGCGCCACAGCCGGACAGCGGTTTCACGGTAGGCCGCCGCCGCACCCGTATCCCCCGCCGCCGCCCGCTCTTCCGCCAGGCGCCGGGCCGCCCCGACCAGCCATTGCACGCCATGGCAGTACATCCCGTTTTCGCGCACCCCTTCCGGATACTTGCAACTCCGGCCGAGATACGGCTTGGTCTGTTCATTCAAGGCCGGCCAGCCGAGCAGGATCACGTTATCCCGCTCCAGGGTTCGCAGTGCGGTATCAAACACCGTGCGCGCCCGGTCTTGATCAATCCCTGCGAAAACGGCCCACGCGGCCGTCAAGGCATCGACTTCCCAGATGCCGCTCCCCTTGACCCCGATCTCGGTCCCATCATCATGGATGGCCCGCAAATAGCGGTCGCCCCGCCAGGTTTGATTGATCGCCTGGCCCAGGGCCTCCCACTGTTGCCGATAGGCGGCCCCCTGGCGCGGCAGACAGCGCCGTTGCAGCACCGGCATCAACTCGCGCAGGATATAGTACAGGAAGAAGCCCATCCACACGCTCTCGCCATGTCCCTCACTGCCGATTTCATCCAGCCCGTCATTCCAATCGCCGGTCCCCATCAGGGGCAGGCCATGTTTCCCCATCCGTTTTTTCAGGACCAGATCGAGCGCCCGCCGCACATGATCCAGCACAGAATCCTGACGGGTTGAACGCAACGGGAAGAAGCCCATCCCGTGCTTGCCTTCGGGCAGCGGCAGAAGGGGTACCTCGGC
>JBIKMI010000380.1:0-6096 GCA_044359285.1 Kiritimatiellia bacterium | reverse complement strand
CATGCCCGTGCTGGAACTCGCGCCCGCCACGGTGATATTGCCCGCCGCCGGGAACGTCAGCGTGCCGCCGGTCATGGTCAGTGTGCCCTTGGAACTGCTATTCGTCCCCAGGTACAGGTTCTTAGCCGCCTCGGTACCGGTCGCCAGAGTCACCGATGCCGGGCTCAACACCGCCGTATCCCCGATCACCGCGTTGATGGTCGGCGACGGCACCTCGTCCGGCGTCCAGTTGGAGTAACTGCCCCACGCCCCGTCGTTCAGCGCGTTGGTGAAGACCACAACCGTCGGTACCGTAGAGGTTTCCCGCAGCCAGGACGAATACGCCGTATTACTGGCATTCACCGGCGTGCCATTGCTGCTGTCCATGCAGGTGACCGCTACGCGGAACCACTTGTACTTGTCGTCATGCGTGAGCGTGTAGGTTACGTTCGTCTGGTCCAGCAGGTTCGTCCCCGTGACCGGCTCATTGGTGCTGTCTGTCCTCTGCCACTGGCGGGTGAAGACCGCCGTATTGGTGAACGTCGCGTGCGTATAAGTCGCGTTCGTGTCGGCATTATCGTTCCAGACGCCGTTGGTCGCCGTCAGGGTGCTGTACTGCAACCGTACGCCGCTGAATCCCGGCGCCACCGTGTTCGTCGGCGCGTCGTTGACCGCCGTGATGGCGATGTTGACCGTGATGTTCGATGACAGGAGCCCGACGCCGTTGGACACGCAGACCACGAAACTGTCGCCGCCATTACGGTTGGCCGCCGGCTGATACGTGAAGTTGGTGGGCACCGAGGATACGGTTGTCCCGCCACTGACCATGGCCGTTCCCTGGGTGGGCGCCACAGCCACCCCCCATGTCAGCGCGCCCGCCTCGGCTATATTCGTCGCCAGCAGGCTGAACACCGCCTGTAGGTCTGTCGCCGCGGCATCCTCAAAAACCGTTGTCGCCAAGGGGCCGGCATTGGTGATCACCGGCGCCAGGATCAGAACGCCCTGCACGGTCTGCCATTCGGTATAGGCAGGCGCGCTTGTCGCCGATGTGCCGGACGGCCAACGATCGTCCACACACCACACGGCCACACGCAAATTCGTACCGACGTAACCGCCGAAATCGTTCGGCGTGAGCGCGGCATTGGTAGCGAGATTGATGTCCCCCATCGTCGCCGAGTTCGACCACTGCCACTGGTACAGGAAGGTCTTCGCGTTCTGGAAGGTGGCGTCCGTGTAATTCGCATTGGTATCCGCGTTGTCCTGCCACGTTCCAGGAGTGTTCGTCCACACGTCATTGAACAGCCACACCGAATTTGGACTCTGCAAGACCGGGTCTGTCATCTTTACCGGGGCGTCATTCACCGCCGCCACATCCACCCGCACCGTGATCACGGATGAACGGCCTCCCTCGTCCTGCGCCATCACCGTGAACTGGTTCGTGCCGTAGAAGTTGGCGTTGGGCGTATAGGTGAACGCGGACCATCCCACCGGATTCGTACCCGTGCCATTCACCACCGCCGTTCCATTGGCCGGCCCGGAGCCGCCGACCAGGCTCCACGTCACCTGGTTCGACGCGGAGTCCGCGTCATACGCCGTCAGGATCTGCCCCAACGCGAGGTTGGTGGTTCCGAAATCCTCATTCAGCGAGACCACCACCGGGTTGGACTGCTCGATCACGGGCGGCTGGCCAACCGTAAAGTCGAACCCGATCCAGGAATGGGTCGAGTTGGTGAACACCCGCCAGGTGGCCCCCTCGCTGCCGCCCGTCTGCACCACGTTCCGATTCAGCAGTTGCTGCAACTCGTTCGATCGATTGTTGCCCGCCCAGCGCAAGGCCCAGATGTTCGTGGCGACCGTCGGCTTCTCGTCGAACGACAGGAACATCAGGCCGCCATTGGTGATCACCAACGAGGTGGCCGCGTTGTTCGTCACATCCACCCCGCCCGCGAACTGCCGCACATGGTTGGTCACCGTCCCGCCCCGGCAGGTGAACGTGTTACACAGGAACACGCTCCCCGTTCCCGTCAGTTCCACGAACCCGTTGGTCCGCACCGTCACCGACGCCCCGCCGCCGAACGTGGCGTTGCTGATCGTGACCGACCCATACCGGTCTCCCACCGTCGTCCCGCCGCCCACCGTCACCGCGCCGGTGATGTTGGTTGAGACGCAGTTTGCCACATTCACCACGCCGGTGCCGCCCGCCACGGTGCCGATGTTTAGAGCTCCCGCCTGCATCCACAGACCGCCTGTCACCCGCATTCGGCCTACGCTGCCCACGGCGTTGCCCAGCGTGAGGCTGGTGTTGATCGTGGTGGTCCCTCCCTTCAGATCCACCACAGACACGTTCCCCACATTATTGGAATTGCCCAATGTCAGCCTGTTCGCCGTCACCGTGGCGTTCCCGTCCACCAGCATGTAAGCGTTGCTGCCCGCTCCATAGCCCATGAAGACGTCGCCGCCATTCACAACCCCGTTGTTGGTCGCGTACACGTAGCCCTGACCGGCGGCCCCGATTTTGATCGTTCCGTTATACGTTCCGCCCGCCACGCTCAACACGCCCGTGCCCGTGGCGCTGTATCCAAGACTCAACCCGTCCGATCCCACGGTCGCGCTTCCGCCGGTCAGTACCAGCCGGCCAATGCCACCGGCACCGCCGAGTTGCAGCGCGTTGGCGCTGCCGGTCTTCGAGATCCAGAAGGTTCCGCCATTCACCTCAACGGTGCCATCGCCGTTCACCCCCATCCGCAGGTACGATGAAAAACCGTTGGACCATACCGCGGAACCCTGCAGCAGGAGTTTACCGACCGAGCCGGCGTTCGTCCCCATGTAGAAACTGCCGCTCAGGTTGGTCGCCGTGGCGCTGCCGCTCATGTTCCAGGAGCCGTTCCCGCTCACCCCAAGGATGGGTGTCGTGTAGTTGGCCACCGTACCCCCGGTCTGGTTGATGGTCCCGGTGCTGGAAGCCACGTTGCCCAGCGTGAGGCTGCCGTTGCCCGTCAAGGTCCCGCCGGTCATGGTCAGTGTGCCCTTGGAACTTGCATTCGTCCCGAGGTACAGGTCCTTCACCTCGGCCGTATCGCTACCCCCGATCTGAGCCTCAGCCGGACTCATGACATTCGTATCCCCGATCACGGCCGGTGTGCCTGCCGACGGCACTACGTTCGGTGTCCAGTTCGCGCTGTTGGCCCAGATGTCGGATGTCTTGTTAAACACCAGCAACGATGGCGCCGTGACCAGTTTGTAGGCCGAATAGACCACCGTGCTCGTCGAAGCCGGCACGCCATACCCGGCATCCGTGCAGGTCACCCTCACCCGGATATTCGTCCCCAGCATCGGCGCGGCCGTCATGAACGTGGCATTCGTCTCATTTAAGATATTGTCGGGTGTCGCGTTGGAATACTGCCACTGGTAGGTGAACACCGCCGTGTTGGTGAAGTTGTCGTGCGTGTAGTGAACGTTGGTGTCGCTGTTATCGTTCCATACCCCGTTCGTGGCCGTCCATACGCTTCCATAGGCGCTATTGCCCGTGATGCCGGGCAGCGTTGTGTTCGCCGGCGGATCGTTCGTCGGCGCCACCACCGTCAGATACGCGGAGTACGCCACCACGCTCAGTCCAACCGGTGCTCCGCCCTCCCCGCCATCCGTGCACGTCACCCGCACCCGGATATTCGTTCCACCCATCGCCTCGGACGGCACAAACGTCGCGCTTGTCGCACCCGCAATGACCACATCGTTCGAATATTGCCATTGGTACGCGAACCCGGCGGTGTTAGTGAACATCGCATGCGTATACGTCGCATTGGTGTCCAGGTTGTCGTTCCACACCCCGTTGGTCGCCGTCCACGTGGTTCCATACTGACCGCTACCTCTGATCCCGGGCGCCGTCGTATTGGTCGGCGCATCGTTGCCCGCCGCCACGACCACCGTCACCGTGAGGCTGTCCGATAGCAGGGTGTCATCCATGACCCGGACCTGGAACGCGTTGGTCCCGTTGAAATTCGCGTTCGGGGTATAGGTGAACACGCTCCAGTTCACCGGGTTGGTCCCGGACCCGTTCACCGCCACCGCGCCGTTGGCCGGTGTTGTCGTATTCGTCCACGCCCAGCTCGATCCGTCCACATCCGACGCCCACAGCAGGTTGGTCAGATAGACGATGCCATCCTCGTTCGCGTTGGTTTCAATACCGGTGGCTCCGCCGTTGATCACCGGGGCCGTGGCGTTGATGAAGCCGAGATAGGTGTAACTGTTGTCGCCGGCCTTGAACACCGTCATAGTCTGGTTACTGAATACGCCGGTCATCACGTTGGTCACGGTGATCGCCCCCGTGGCCACGAAGTCCGTCAGCACGGGATACCCGTTCGTGCCCGCCCAGCGCAGGCCCCAGAATGGGCCTGATGGCAAGGCATCGGAATTCCCTTCAAACGACAGATGGACCTTGCCGCCATTGGTGATCGCCAGCGCATTGACCGCGGAATTCGTGATGTCAATGCCGCCCGCGAACTGCCGCACGTGGTTGGTGACCACCCCGCCGTTGTTCGTGAACGAGTTGCAGGTGAACACGCTGCCCGTGCCGGTGAATTCCACAAACCCGTTGGTCAGCACCATCACCCGCGTGCCGCCGCCGAAGGTGGCGTTGGAGATCATGATCGACCCGTACCGGTCGCCCGTCCCGCCGCCCACTGTCACTGCGCCCGCGATGTTCGTCTGCACGCAGTTCGCCACCGTCACGCGCCCCGTGCTGCCCGCCAAAGTGCCCACTTTCAGCGCGCTGCTCACATACAACTTTCCGCCCAGCAGATCCAGCCGGCCCGCGCTGCCGTCGCCGTAGCCGACGTTCAACGTCGTGCAGTTCGTCAACACTCCGCTGCCGGACAGCTCCACGAGGCCCGCGCTGTTGGTCCCCTCAGCAATTGTCAGCAGTTGGCCGGACCCTTCATACACCGCGTTGTCCCGCACGTAGAGGCGACCGCTGGAACGCGCATTGTAGCCAATGGAGCCCGCCCCCGCATGTTGCACCCCCGTCGCATTGCCGGACAGCGTGACCGTGGCCATGCCGTCCTCGCCACCGCCGATGTACCGCAGGTAACGCACATGTCCTGAGTTGGTTACGGTCAGCACGCTGGAGACGCCGCCCGTAGGGCTCAGGTTTAAAAAGTAGCCCCCGGTCGAATAGACCTTGCCGCTGTCGCGTACGGTCATTTCGCCATACCCGGCGTCACCGATGGTCAGGGTGTAAACGTTCGTGATCATCCCGAAGTCCGACACCTCCACGATGCCGGTGCAAGTGTTCGCCCCGGCGCTGGCGTTGCCTCCACCAACAAACATTGGCTTGCCACTGCCGTCGAAAACGGCATTGTTGCGGACGTAGAGGCGGCCCGTAGAACGGTCCACGGCACCAACGGCTGAGTAGGAGTTAAATGCAGTGCCCGTCGCATTACCGCACAGTGTGACCGTGGCCATGCCGTCCGCGCCGCCGCCGATATTCCGCAAGTTCGTGAATAATCCTGAGTTAGTGACCGTCAGCGCGCAGGAGACGCCGCCCGTGCTGTTCAGGTCCGTCCATGCCGTGTAGACTCGCCCGCTGTCGCGTACGGTCACGTCGCCACGCCCGGGGTCCCCGATCGTGAAGATGGCAATGTTCTCGACCACACCGCTATCCACCACCGTCAGCATGCCTGTGCTGTTGGCCACGGAACCCAGGGTGAGATCCCGGCTGGCCAGATCGGCAGACCCGCTTCCATAAACGTTCAAGGCGCCTGAGGCGTTCGCCGCGCTGCCGATGTTCCTGTCCGCTGCCGTATTCCTCCACCGCGCGCTGTTGGTCAGCGTGAGTGTGCCGCTCGCACCGGTCTGGCTGGCAATCACCACCGCGCTGGTAATGGACGAATCGTTGCCCAGCGTGATCGACCCGACGCTGTTTGAACCGCTGCCCATGGTCAGCGTGCCGCTGGTAATGCCGGCCACCGTGCCGCCGGTCTGGTTGAGCGTGCCCGTGCTGGAATTCGCGCCCGCCACGGTGATATTGCCCGCCGCCGGGAACGTCAGCGTGCCGCCGGTCATGGTCAGTGTGCCCTTGGAACTGCTATTCGTCCCCAGATACAGGTTCTTGGCCGCCTC
>JBIKMI010000162.1:0-6511 GCA_044359285.1 Kiritimatiellia bacterium | reverse complement strand
ATCAAGCCGAGTGGCAGCGCGGCGGGTTGTTTCGGTCTGGACTTGATGTGGACATGCTTCTGCGTGTCAGACGACTTCTCAAACGCATGCATGACCTCCAGGACGTGATACGCCAAGTCACCGCAGGTCCGGTGTTCCCGTTTCCCGAGGATGGCGTACGCCATGTCCGCGGCACCGATGCCGCGCATGTTATCGGCATACGGATGGCTCAGCACCTGATTCTTCCATTCGCCGCCGACGCTGGTAAAGACCTCGACCGGGCCGCCGAAGGTGTTCGGGTCAGGAACCTTCATCGAGCCTTCTGTCCCGTACAGCTCAATCGGGCTGTGCCCGTGCTGGTGTACATCGAAGGAAATGGTCACCGTCACGACCGCGCCGGAGTGGAACTCCAGCGAGCCGGTATAGTGGGTCGGCACCTCGACCGCAATGGCAGCACCCAAATGGGTCTTGCAGGTGGCGGTCCGTTGCTCAAAGGCACGGGTGGTAATGGCGCTTACGCGCTTCACCGGCCCCAGGAGGTGGATCAGCGCGGTCATGTAATAGGGCCCCATGTCGAACATCGGACCGGCCCCGGCCTGGTAGAAGAAGAACGGATTCGGATGCCACGATTCGGGGCCCCGCGACATCATGAAGGCGGTTCCGCCCACGATCCGTCCGATCCATCCGTCATCAATGATCTTGCGGCAGGTCTGGAGCCCGGCGCCCATGAACGTGTCCGGTGCGCATCCAACCAGCAGACCCTTCTTCCTGGCCAGTTCCATGACGGCCTTGCCATCCTCGAGCTTGATGGACAATGGTTTCTCGCAGTGGACATGCTTGCCGGCCTTGAGTGCCGCCATGCTGACCTCCGCATGCGCGGAGGGGATGGTGAGGTTGATCACCAGATCGACGTCCTTGTTGGCGAGCAGGTCCTTGACGGTCTCGGCCTTGCAGCCGTTTTCCGCCGCCTTGGCCTGGGCCACCTCCATATTGATGTCGGCGCAGGAGACCACATGCAGGACCTCAAACGCGCCGGCGCCCTTGAAGTAAGCCTGCGAAATGTTGCCGCAACCGATGATTCCGATTCCCACTGATTTTTTCTTATGCATGGGGGTGATCCTACTTTCTGCCTTTTGCGATGCCGTTGGTGGTGAGATACGTGTAGCTTTCCTTGACCGCCTTCATCATGTCGCCGGCATAGCTGTCGAGCTCGACGGCAATATACTCGGCGTAGGTCGCCACGCTGGCGGAGCCTTTAAGGTTCACCTGGCCCGCGCCGGCAGGCAGGAAGGGGGTGGCGCTGCTGATCATGATTTTGCCGTCTTCGGTTTCCGCCTCCGTGAAGGTGTCCCCGGCATTGATGATGCCATCCTTGAAGTGCAGCAGTTTCCCGCGCACACCGATCTCCTTGATAAATGCGACCGGGTCAAGTCCGGCCTTCGTCACCCAGAAAAGATCCGCCTCCCAAAGCACGGTTTCCGGGGTGTTTTCCAGAAACACCTGATAGCCGGGGCGTCCATCGACATTGATCAGATCCCAGTCGTGGTTGTGATACCCCACCTGAATGCCGTGTTTGGAAGCAAAGACGGCGGCTTCGCAATAGAGTTCGGCAGTCGCCCGGATGGCATCGTCGCTGGCGAAGTTCTCCTTGAATTTCGGGGGGCATCCCGTGATGATATACTTGTGCCCGAGAGTCAGGGCGTCATCGATAATGGCATTCTTGTTGTCCCCGATCGGGAGCGCACCGTGACAGGAGGGTGCCTTGAGACCCAGCTCATTGAACAGTCGGGCTGCCTTTGCAACGGACGATCCGGGGAATCCGGCAGGCTCGACATTCCCAAACCCCATGGCGGCAATGGCACGAATGGTGCCCTCGTAGTCTTTCGAAGCCTGATCTCGAACACTGTATAGCTGAACGGTGATCTGCGGAATCATATAAAGTCACTCCTCTGTTATAGTGGTAAAACCAACGATTACTTTGCTTACTTCCTTAATGATATAGGTTAAGCTTGCGCTGTAAATAGACTAAAACTATGATTCATGGTGTTTTTCTGGTGGATGGAATTCGGAGGGAGGGAGCATATGGCCTGCACACTGAGCAGGATGGGTTATTACCGAAGTCCGGCAGGAGGTGCGCCTGCACCTTACCGGATACCGGAGGGTGAAGTCCTGTTTGAACTGATCACGGATGGCGCGGTGTATCCTCCAGAGGGGGAAGACTTATGCGGCGTCGGCTGGGTGTTTGTCCATCAGCCTGGGCAGCAGACCATTTGGAGGACGGAGCCGGAGGGGCATTATGAGTGCATGACGGCCAGTTTCGACCTGGCCATGGCGTCCACCGGTCCCCGTTGGCCCAGGGCGTTTTTCTGGGATGATGAGGCTGGCGTCGTCCATTTCGCGCACGAGATGCTGCATGCCTTTCACCATATGAACGTGGATCGGGAGGTGCTCGGGGATTATGTCCTGAGCCAACTGCGCTTTCGGCTCGATCTGTTCGGCCGCCATGAAAGCCGGTCTGAGATCCCGGCGCGCCTGGCGACGGTCATAAGTTTCATGGACCAGCATTATGCAGACTCGATCGGCATTGAGGTGATGGCTGGCCGGGTGGGGTTGAGTGCCTCTCATCTGCATGCGCAGTTTCGGGAATTCATAAACATGTCCCCGCATCAGTATTTGATCCGGCAGCGGATGCGCGCCGCGCGTCATATGCTGGCGACATCGACCGAACCGATCAAGGCGATTGCGCGGAACACAGGCTACATCAATACGGAGAACTTCTGCCGGGCCTTCCGCCAGCACGTCGGACTCACCGCGGCCGCCTACCGCCGCACGTACAGGATTTATCCGTGATAAGAACAAAGGCGTTACGGGGATTTCGATTTCGCGGCAATCAAACGATAGAGCACCGCAAAGTCTTCCTCGCCCCAGCCCGCCTGCATGGCCTCAGAGAACAAGCCCTTGAGCCGCTCGGTCAAGGGACAGGCGACCCGGAGTTCAGCCGCCCGCTCCAGGGCGATGCGGACATCCTTGTCCATATGCTTGAGGGAGAAGTGGGTCGCATAGTCGCCCGCCAGCATCTTCCCGATCTTCATATCCGCCAGAACAGAGTAGCCCGCATTCATCTTGTAGGCTTCCAGGAAGGTCGACATATCCAGACCGGCCTTTTCGACAAAAATCAACCCTTCGATCATCGCCTCCATGAGATTGGCGAGCATCATATTCATGACCAGCTTGGCATCGGCGGCCGTCCCGACGGCTCCGAAATAGAAGCTTCTCTGGCCGATCTCGAGCAGTAAAGGCTGGAGGCGGTCAGCCAGCGCTTTATCGCCACCCACATAGAAGACCAACTTGGCGGCTTCGGCCCCGGCCTTGCTCCCGGTAAAGGGAACCTCCAGGAATTCGCCCCCGGCCTCCCGGACCCGGAGTGCCATGCGCTGGTTATCCGCCGGGCCCACCGTGCTGGCGTTCAGAACCACTTTTCCCTTGAGCGAAACCCGGGCCAGACCGCGGGCACTTTCCGTGACCGAGAGCAGGGCGGGCGGATCGGCCACCACCACCATGATCGCATCGGAGGCTTCCGCGACCGCCGCAGGAGATGCCAGAAGGGGAAATCCTGAGTCCTTCGCGTTGCCGGAGGTGCGGTTCCACCCGGTGACGACATGCCCCGCTTTCAGCCAATTCCGCCCCATGCGCGAACCGATTATGCCACAGCCAATAATGCCAATATTCATAGCCCCTCTTCCTCCTCCGTGTTCGATCGCCGTCTCTCACCCCGTACTCAACAGCAGAATGCCGAAACACGGATAAAAATTCAATATAATGGCAAACAGTACCAGGAGTTTTGAACAGAAGCTCGCAAAGATCGCTAAGGCGGGGGCGGCGTATCCGCCGCCCCCGCATGATAAATATTGGAATTCAACTCCAGAGTGTTTGCGCCGCAGGCAAAACCATTTTTTCCTTCGCGGGCTTGGCGTGCTTCTGTTCAAATTCTTCTCTTCTTCGTGCAGACCTGCCCTGCCGCCCTACTTTGTCATTTCCATCAACTGCTCAAGTTCTTTTTTCCAAAGCTCCTCATTCGGGGTCTCCAGCACCAAAGGTATGTTTTCGAACCGTGAGTCCCTCATGATGCACTTGAATACATCAATTCCCAGAAGCCCGACTCCAAGTGATTCATGACGGTCCACATGCGAGTTGAACGCCACCTTGGAGTCGTTCAGATGCATCCCACGCAGGTATTGCATCCCCACCGTCCTTGTAAAAAGTTCCATGGCAGCGAGAAAGCCATCACGTTTCCGGATATCATAACCGGCGGCAAAGGCGTGCATGGTATCAAGGCAGACCCCTACGCGGGCCTTATCCTCCACCCCATCGATGATCGCGCGGATCTCCTCGAAGGTTGAGCCCAGATTACCCCCGCTCCCGGCGGTATTCTCGATAACCACCGTCACGCCAACGGTTTCAGACAAGGCGGCGTTAATGGATGTGGCCACGCGTTCGCAGGCCGCCTTTGTCGTAATCAGGCGCAGGTGGCTGCCCGGGTGGAGATTCAGCTTGTCCAAACCGAGAGCGTGGCATCGCCGCAACTCGTCCAACAGGGCGGCCATGGACTTGGCATGCGCCACCGCATCCGGATTTGCCAGATTGATCAGATACCCCGCATGAGGCATGACCTGGGCTGCAGTATACCCATCCGCCTTCATTTGGGCTTTGAAAGCTGTGCAGTCCGAGGCCGCATAAGGCGCGGCTGTCCATTGGCGCTGGTTCTTGACGAACATGCCGAACCCGGTGGCACCCATCCCTTTGGCATGGATAGGCGCGTTGGCCACCCCGCCTCCAATCGACACATGTGGCCCGACGAAATACATAAAACCCTCTTCCTTTAGATGAGACCGACCAGGAAAAATACAGGGACATACTAGCTAAGGACTGCGCCCCTTTGCCATCTCATTTCGCTTCGTTCCCCTTACTAGCGTTGAGAGAGGAGTTCAGACCACCCGGCCATGGCGGCAGCGAGCGCCTTCGCCCGGTGGGAAAGGGTATTTTTTTCAGATTCCGGTATTTCCGCAAAGGTATTTGAAAAGCCATCCGGGACGAAAAGCGGGTCATAACCGAACCCCTTGCTCCCCTTCAACTCTTCAAGTAAGCGGCCTTCGCAGGCCCCGGAAACCGTCCGTACCCGGCCCTGGGGGTCAGATAAAGCGATACAACAACGAAACCGCGCCCTGCGGTTTGGATTCCCCTTCAGCGCCGCGATCACTTTCCGGTTATTCGCCGCATCGTTGGATGGCTCACCCGCATAGCGGGCCGAATAGACGCCCGGTTCTCCATTCAAGGCGTCGACTTCCAACCCGGAATCATCCGCCAGGGTCCATAGTCCGGTAAATGCAGCCAGGGCAACGGCCTTCTTGATGGCATTGGCCTCAAAGGTAACGCCATCTTCAACGACCTGCGGGGCATTGGGAATTTCCCTCAAATTCATGAGCTCCAGACCCGGCCGGGAAAGGATGGCCGAAATTTCCTGGAACTTATGCCCATTGGCGGTAGCGATCAAAATTTTCATCTGGGGAATAAGACGCTAAGGGGCAGTAGCTCGACATAACTATACGGTCACCACCCCCTTGAATTGATGCCTTCGCCAGTTCACCAACCAAGCGAAGCTGAAAATATAGCTTGTTCATCTATTGAATCAAGCCTTACTTCGCACCTGGCGCCCTACATGAAGCAAAAGTGAACATATCGCTCGCTTCCCCGCTACCATTACTATACCATGACTATATTCAAAGTTAATAAAGGAAATCCATGCTAGCCAAGGTCTACAGCGGGGCGGTTTACGGGGTCGACGCCTATCCCATCGAGATTGAAGTCAACGCCGGGCATGGTGACCCCAGTATCGTCATCGTAGGCCTTCCTGACACAGCCGTGAAGGAGAGCAAGGACCGGGTCCATACCGCCATCAGCAATTCCGGTTTCCGACCCCATATCGGGCGAACGACCATCAATCTCGCCCCTGCTGATGTCAAAAAGGAGGGGCCATGCTTCGATCTGCCTATCGCCATCGGGATTCTCGCCACGCAAGATCATCTTCCGCTCGAGACGCTCAATGATTTTGCCATGATTGGTGAACTGGCCCTGAGCGGCGAAGTCCGGCGCATTAAAGGCGTTCTCCCCATTGCCCTGGCCATGCGCAAGGCCGGCCGACGCGGACTACTAGTACCAGTTGATAACGCCGAGGAAGCCGCGGTGGTTAAAGGGCTGGAGGTCTATCCCGTCCAGAATCTCCGCGAGGCGGCCGACTTCCTGGCAGGGAAAACCCCAATCACCCCCTATCATGTCGATCTGGACCAGACTTTTGCTGTCCCCATGGAGTATGAGGATGACTTCGTCGATGTCAAAGGGCAGGAAACGGCCAAGCGAGCGGCCGAAATTGCGGCAACGGGTGGCCATAATTTGCTCCTGATCGGGAGTCCGGGAACAGGAAAGTCGATGATCGCCAAACGCATTGCCTCCATTCTTCCCCCCATGACGATCGAGG
>JBIKMI010000037.1:0-14584 GCA_044359285.1 Kiritimatiellia bacterium | reverse complement strand
AAGCTTTAGAAACAACCAAGATCCACAGTATTGCCGGTGTTTTGCCCGCCCATCAGGCATTGATTATCAGGCGACCATTCCGATCTCCGCATCACACCATTTCTGATGCCGGTTTATTGGGGGGCGGGACGCATCCGATGCCCGGCGAAGTCAGTTTGGCGCACCGGGGCGTGCTATTTCTGGATGAACTCCCTGAATTCCACCGGAATGTGCTGGAAGTCATGAGGCAACCGCTGGAAGACGGGCATGTGACCATATCGCGGGCCGCCGCCTCTGTGACCTTCCCTTGTCACTTTATGCTGATTGCCGCCATGAACCCCTGCGCGTGCGGCTATTATGGAGATGCCAAGCGGGACTGCCGTTGCAAGCCGAATCAAATTCAGAACTACCGAAACAAGATATCAGGCCCGCTTCTCGATCGTATCGATCTGCATGTCGAGGTTCCGACCATCCGGTATCAGGATCTTTCGGGAATGACACCCGGCGACAACTCGGCGACCATCCGTTCGCGGGTAATCGCCGCCCGCCAGATCCAGCGCGACCGGTTCAAGTCCTTGCGTCGGATCCATAATAATGCGGGGATGCGATCAAAAGATATCCTGCGCTATTGCCCACTCTCCAATGAGGCACAAGATGTGTTGAAGATGGCCATCAATGAGCTTAATTTTAGCGCACGTGCCTATGACCGGATCATTAAAGTGGCTCGAACGATCGCCGACCTGGACAATCAGGAGCATATCCAGCCCCACCAGATGTCCGAAGCGATTCAATATCGCACACTGGACCGTCAATTATGGGTGTAATAAATCAAAGATAGGCGGCAAGCTTATCCTGGAGCTGAAGTTTGCTCAAGGCGCCCACCATCTGCCCTTTGACCTGACCGTCCTTAAGAACCAGCAGCGTGGGAATAGAGCGGATGCTGAACTGGGTAGCCAGATCACGATTTTCATCCACATTGACCTTGGCGATCTTGATTTTCCCTGCCAGTTCAGTTGAAAGCTCATCAAGAACCGGTGCGATCATTTTGCAGGGGCCGCACCATTCTGCCCAAAAATCCACCAGAACCGGAATCTTGGATTCCAGCACTTCGGTTTTCCAGTTCTCACCCTTAATATAAACCACTTGTGAGTTGCCCATAGATTATTCTCCTGTGAAATTAATGCAAATCACCCGCCAACAGACCATCCGAGGGAGGGGTACGCTTGTGCCATCAGCACATATAACATTACACACATCGTCACCACGGCCGCACTTGCCACCAGGACAAACGACCAGTGAGGGACAGCGACCTGCGCTGGTTCCATCCTCGCGCCCGTGGCCTGCGTTCCGGAAAAACCTGCCGCCTTGGGATCCCGGCCTACCTCCGTGCCTGCGCCCTCAGCACGTCGGAATTTAATCGTTTTTTTCTGAGTCTGCTGCCCTTCGGCAACCATCGCCTCCGGGGGGATATCAACGCGCGCCGTCTGGCTCTTGCTGTTGAGCTCCGGGGCCTCCACCGCAACGACAGGCTCATTAGACTGCATTTGGGTCATAGCGGGTGCCACAGAAATGGTCGGACGCTTAATTTTAATTGTCTTGGGGCCCCCATCCGCTCCGGATGAAGCTGCCTCCAGATGAGGAAGCACGGATTCCAGAGAGATACGCGAGGTCTTTCGTTTGACATCATCCGCAACAAAAATACCAGTCATGGCTTTACCCACTGACGCCAGGGGAGCAGCCGAGACCTGACCGGACGTCGCGGGAGCCAGCCGAATGGTCTTGGAGGCAATCCCCCCTGCAGAGACCGTCGCCGCCGCGCCTGGTTCAGCCGTTACCTGATCCAGGGAAATACGAGAAGTCCGCTTCTTCGGGTTGGGCGTAGCGCTCATTTCCGCGCCCGGCACCTGATTAGGGCCTGGACCGGACGTGGGGGACTCCGCGGGGGCCGCAGGTGTGCTCGCCGCACCACCCTCGTTCTGCCCTGGCAGTTTGATTGATAATCGGGGAGGAATGGGACCAGTGCCGGATGTAACATCTTCGCTCATAGAACCTCACTTTTTTTAAAAAATAGGCTTAACTGCTGACGGAGTCAAAACAAAAAGGGCATGGCCCGGGCCAGCCTAGACCGCCATCACTTCTTTTTCCTTGGCTGCAAACGTATGATCCACCTTCCCGATATGGGCATCCGTTTCTTTCTGAATCTGAGCCAACCCCTGATCCCTCTCGTCTTCGGTGATCTTGCCGTCCTTTTGCAGGATTTTAATCTGTTCGTTCGCCTCACGCCGGATATTCCGGATGGCAACGCGCCCCTCCTCGGCCATGCGCTTGGCGACCTTGACCAAGTCCTTGCGCCGCTCTTCACTGAGTTCAGGAATAATGATCCGGATCACGCGCCCATCATTCTTCGGGGTCACCCCCAGATTGGCCGCAAGAATGGCCTTCTCGATCGCCGGAAGCGCGGTAGGGTCATAAGAGTTGATAACAATCATGCGGGCTTCCGGGGTGGAGATGCCCCCGATTTCCCGTAACCGGGTCATCGCGCCATAATAAGGAACCATGACATTTTCGACCAAACTCGGAGAGGCTTTCCCTGTTCGCAACCCGGAAAATTCCTGATGCAAATAGACCAGGCACTTTGCCATCTTGTCATCGGCCTCCAGCAACACATCATCCAGTGATTCCATAGCAGCTCCTACTCTGTAACAAGGGTTCCTATCGACTCTCCGGCAACGACCTTCCCGAGATTCCCGGGCTTGAAGAAATCAAACACGATAATGGGAATATCATTTTCCATGCACAACGCAAAGGCGGCCGCATCCATCACCTTCAACTGCTTGGCAATGGCTTCCTGGTAACTGATGCGGGCATACCGCGTTGCCTTCGGGTTCTTGACCGGATCCGCGGAATAGATCCCATCCACCTTGGTGGCTTTGAGCAGGGCATCCACATCCAGTTCGCTGGCGCGCAAGGCCGCGGCGGTATCCGTGCTGAAATAGGGATTACCCGTACCGCCCCCGAAGATGACGACCCGCCCCTTTGACAAATGCCGCAGGGCACGGCGACGGATGAAGGGTTCTGCCACCTGGCGCATTTCAATGGCGGTCTGAACACGGGTGTCCACGCCCTCTTTTTCAAGCGCATCCTGAATGGCAAGGGCGTTGATCACCGTAGCCAGCATGCCCATGTAGTCCCCGGTATTACGATCAATTCCTCGACTCTCACCCACATGTCCGCGGAAAATATTCCCGCCGCCCACCACGATCGCGATTTCAACCCCGGTGCGCCGGACTTCCTTGATTTGCCGGGCAAAACCGACAAGCACTTCCGGATCAATACTGAGACCGCTTTTCTTGCTTTGCAGCACTTCGCCGCTCAGTTTCAGAAGCACGCGCTTGAATTTACTTTTCCGGGTTTTCAAACCTGACATATTGCCACCCTCGCTGAGTCGAATTGATGAAATTTGTTGAGTAATCGGATGGACGATACGTGAAAAGGGGGAGACTGTAAAGGCTGAACGGTGTGGCGCGCCCACGGGGAATCGAACCCCGCTTACCAGGATGAAAACCTGGTGTCCTAACCGATAGACGATGGGCGCTTCATCAATACGAAGGGGCGGAATATATCAAACTTGAACAAGAGCGCAACCACAAAGGCAGAAAAAATCAGAACGATCAGCTGGTTTGGCGGCACGGGCTCCCTCACCACGGCAGGATATAGCAGCGATCCAAAGGAAAGGCCGACTCGATGTGACGGATAACCGGGTCCGGCCCCTCCTTTTCGCCCACCACTTCCACCACATCAAACCTGAAATTAACCGGCTTCTTCAATCGCTGAAGGTAGCGGATGGCCGCACGGGAAAGATGATGGCGCTTCGCGCGGTCAACGGCCGTTGCAGGCCGGCCGAACAGTTCGGATTTGCGCGTCTTGACCTCTACAAATACAAGGATTCCCCCCACACGGGTAATTAAGTCGAATTCATCCCTGGCCGTTACCCGGAACCGGCGGCTCAACACTTTGTGCCCCTTTTTCTCAAGAAAGGTTGCCGCCTGTTCCTCCCCCCACAGGCCGGTCTTAAGATGGAACGGCATCGAAAATTTCACGCCATCCCCTCCCTTCCATGCAAACGCTGCGCCTCCTGGACCGGCCGAAACGAATGGCGGTGAGCCGGACAGGGGCCGTAGTCCAGCAGCGCCTTCATATGCGCCCTGGTTCCATATCCCTTGTGCCGGGAAAAGCCATACTGAGGATACTGCTGATCAAGGGCCAGCATCAGACGATCACGGGAGACCTTCGCGATGATACTGGCCGCGGCAATACTCAAGGAGCGCCCATCCCCCTGAATAATTGACAGGGACGGACAGGGCAACCCCGGAACGGGCAAGCCGTCTACGAGCGCGAAATCGGGGACGGGCATTAAAGCGGCAAGGGCACGAGCCATAGCAAGATGCGTTGCCCGCAGGATATTCAAGGAATCGATCTCGGCGACATCGGCGATACCGACGCCATAGGTACAGGGGCAGGTCTCTGTCAAAACAGCGAAAAGGGAGTCGCGTTCACGGGAAGTGAGGCATTTAGAATCATTGACGGACTTGAGGCGCGCATATTGTTCAGCCTCAAGGAATGACCTGTCGAAGACCAGGGCGGCGGCGACCACGGGGCCCGCTAACGGGCCCCGGCCGGCCTCATCCACGCCCGCCAACCGGGCTACTCCCCGGTTCCAAGCCTGACGTTCAAACTGAAGCAAAGGAAGCCTTAACCGTCCGCTTTGTTCTTCTCACGCAGCTTCGCGCTCTTACCACTGCGATCACGCAGGTAGTACAATTTGGCGCGGCGGCTCTGTCCGGAACTTTCGACCGACAAACTGGCCAAATTCGGCGAATGAACCGGGAAAATCCGTTCCACACCCACGCCATGCGAAATACGGCGGACCGTAAACGTCTCAGTCGCGGCATGTCCATCCCGGGCAATCACGATGCCCGTGTAGGCCTGGATGCGCTCCTTAGCGCCTTCGCGAATCTTAACCTGCAACTTAACGGTGTCACCGATTGCGAACGAAGGCATAACTTCCTTCCGCAGGTTTTCCTTGTGAATCATGGCCAATGCTTTTGCGATCATAGTTCCCTCACCTTCAACAAGTCTGGTCTCTTCTCCAACGTCCGACGCTCTGCCTGATCCCTGCGCCACCGGCCAATTTCCTCATGGTCTCCGGAGACAAGGACTTCGGGGACATCCAGTCCCCTGAACTTACGCGGTCTCGTATATTGCGGGTACTCCAACAGCCCATCCGTGAAAGACTCCTCACACGTTGTCAGGCTATTTCCGAGCACCCCTGGCACCAATCTCACCACAGCGTCTATTACCACCGCTGCCGGCAGGACCCCGTTCGTCAGAACGTAATCCCCGATCGAAATCTCATCAGTTGCCAAATGGGTTCTCACCCGCTCATCAACACCTTCGTAATGCCCGCATATAAAAATCAAATGCTGCTCTCGCGCCAGTTCGACCGCTTTTGCCTGCTGGTAGCGCACCCCTTGCGGCGTCATCAAAATCACGCGCGCGCCAGGGCTCCGAACTGACTCCACGGCCTTAAACAACGGTTCCGGCGTCATCACCATTCCCGGGCCCCCTCCGAACGGACGATCATCCGTACTCTGGTGCCGATCCGTGGTAAATTTTCTCAAATCCACCGTATTGAACACTACAGCCCCTTTTTGGGCTGCCCGCTTGAGGATGCTCTCTTCCAAAAAGCCATTCAGCATTCCCGGAAAGATGGTAATCACATCAATCCGCAGCGGTACAGGATCACTCATGCCTTCGGGGCGGATGCTGCTTTATGCTTCTTGATCAAGCTTTTTACCGTATCACTAACGAGGGCCCCTTTGCTGACCCAATGATCAATCCGATCCATCTTCAAATTGAAATTAATCCCCTTTTTCTTGGGATCATACCAACCGATTACCTCAAGGTTTTTCCCATCACGAGGGGATCTGCTGTCGGCAGCCACCACACGATAACAAATATCCTTGTTCGCACCCGTACGAGTCATTCTAATTTTTACTGACATTCAATGCCTCCCTAACAAACACAGGATCCGAACCCCAAAAGAGGTTCGTCGCCAAGACTCAAAAAGCGGCGCACTATTACACATTCTCAACGCCGGCGCAACCTCTTTTGCATCGACCCCATGCGTTTTGTCATTTCGCGAGCCTGATCGAAGCGTTTCAACAACTCATTGACATCCTGAACCTGGGTCCCGCTTCCAGCCGCAACCCGTCGTTTACGGCTTGCATTCAGGAGCTCCGGGCGCCGCCGTTCCTGAATCGTCATACTGCGGATAATAGCCTCCGCACGGGTGGTGAAGCGGGTGAAATCCTGGTCCTTCCCCGCTTCCTTGAGTTTCGCTTTCACGGCGCCGCCCATGGGCATCATCTCCAACAGGCTCTCAACCGACCCCATCTTTCGAAGCTGGGCGATCTGCCCGAGAAAATCCTCCAGATCAAGGCGGTTTTTCCTGATCTTTTTCTCCATTTCCTCCATCCGGGAGAGATCAACGGAGTCTTGGGCTTTCTCCACCAGGCTGAGGATATCGCCCATTCCCAGAATACGGGATGCCATGCGCTCGGGATAAAACGGCTCCAATTCCCCGATGCGTTCACCTACGCCCGTATAGAGGATGGGACACCCGGTCACACTCTGAATCGAAAGGGCCGCGCCACCACGGGCATCCCCGTCCAGTTTGGTAAGAATCAGGCCCTTGAGATCAAGGGCCTTGTGGAAGACTTCAGCGACATGCACAGACTCCTGCCCGATGGCCGCATCCACCACGAGCACCGTGTTGTGGCACTTCACGGTTTCCCGCAAGTCGGCCAGTTCACGGACCAATTCGTCATCAATCTGGAAGCGGCCGCCGGTATCGAACAAGACCACATCGCGTCCGGTGGCTTCCGCCTTGTCCATCGCACGACGGCCCAGCGCAGGCACGGTTTCGCCCGGTTCGGGAGCCAGCATATCCACCCCCACTTGCTGTGCCAGGACCCGCAATTGATCAACCGCCGCGGGGCGGCGGATATCCGCGCCAACCAGCAGGACATTCTTGCCGTCCTTTTTCCAAAGTGCCGCCAGCTTGGCAGAGGTGGTGGTTTTTCCAGAACCGTGAAGTCCGACCAGCAGGACCGGCGCCGGCTTCGGATTCAATTCCAGGCGTCGGTTTTTAGCTCCACCCAGCAGCGTCACCAACTCATCATGCACCCGCTTGATAACCTGCTGTCCGGGCGTGATGCTATGCAGCACTTCCTCGCCGATACACTTCTCGCTCACCCGGGTGATGAAATCGCGGGCGACTTCGAAGTTCACATCGGCCTCCAGCAAGGCCATCCGGACTTCTCTCATGGCATCACGGACATTCGGCTCTGTCAACCGGCCATATCCCCGCAGTTTTTTAAAGACTGACTCTAAAGAGCTCGTGAGTGACTCGAACACGATATTCTCCCTTATCCAGGCGCCACACGGGTCAGCTGGCTTTCACCTTTTTGCAGCCCACGGCACTGAACGTCAATCCGCCATCCCCCGTGACCACGGAGACCTTGTCCGAGCCTGCCAAGTCGCCCCGCAAAATTTCTTCAGCCAGAGGGTCTTCAAGAAACCGCTGAACGGCCCGTCGCAAAGGGCGGGCGCCCATGGCCTGATCAAACCCCTTTTCGAGCAAGAACTCCTGCGCCTCAGGCGTCATCACCAGATGGATGCCCTTACGATCAAGTCGTGACGTGACTTTCGAGATCTCCAACTCAAGGATCCGGATCATTTCCGGCCTGTCGAACTGACGGAACACGACAATTTCGTCTATGCGGTTGAGAAACTCGGGCTTAAATGTCCGTTTCACTTCATCCAGCATCCGCGCCTTCAGGGACTCATAATTCATGACCGCACTCGATTCCGTGAAACCAAGGCCTCCCTTGCGAATAAAATCCGAACCCAGATTGGTCGTCAGAATGATAACCGTATTCCGGAAATCAACCTGTCGCCCGGCACTATCCGTCAGGCGCCCCTCCTCCATGATCTGCAACAGCATATGCATCACATCAGGGTGGGCCTTCTCGATTTCATCAAACAGAATGACGGAATAGGGACGCCGCCTGACTTTTTCGGTAAGCTGCCCACCCTCTTCATACCCCACATAGCCCGGTGGCGAGCCCACCAGTCGGGAGACCGTGAATTTCTCCATATATTCCGACATATCAAGCTGAATCAAGGCCTCCGCCTCATCAAACATAAATTCAGCAAGGGTTTTAGCAAGGAGCGTCTTCCCGACCCCGGTGGGGCCGAGGAACACAAAGGAGCCGATTGGCCGCCGAGGGTCCTTGAGATCAGCCCGGGACCGTCGCAACGCCTTGGAAATCGTGGCAATCCCTTCTTTCTGTCCAATCACGGTCTTCTCCAGTTCCGATTCCATCTGAAGGAGGCGAGCCAGTTCCTTGCCCTCCATTTTTTTAAGGGGCACGCCTGTCCACTTGGAGATCACGGCCATCACCTCTTCATCCGTGACTTTGACTTTTTTCTTTTTCGCCGTCTCCTGCCACTTCTTCACGCTCCCCTCGAGCTCATCGCGTTCGCGACGTTCCAGGTCCCGCAACCGGGCGGCGTCTTCAAACTTTTGTCCCTTGATCGCCGCTTCCTTCTCAATCCTGATTTTATCAATGGCGGCTTCTTTCCGCCGGAGTTCGGGCGACCGGGTGGTGGCCGCAATGCGGGCCCGGGCCCCCGCCTCATCGATGGTATCGATCGCCTTATCCGGAAGCTGGCGCCCCGACAAATAGCGGTCCGTCAGGCGGGCAGCGGCCTCAATGGCTTCATCCGTGATTTTGACATTGTGATGCTCCTCATACTTGTGGCGGATGCCCTTGAGGATCCGGATGGCGTCCTCCACGCTTGGCTCATTCACCTTCACTGTTTGAAAGCGGCGCTCGAGCGCACTATCCTTCTCAATATACTTGCGATACTCATTCAGTGTGGTGGCCCCCACACACTGAAGCTCGCCGCGCGCCAGGGCCGGCTTGAGGATATTCGAAGCGTCCAGCGTTCCCTCCGCAGATCCCGCCCCCACAATGGTGTGGATTTCGTCCAGAAACAGAATCACATTACCTGTGCGGCGGATCTCCTCCATGACCGCCTTGATGCGCTCTTCAAACTGCCCCCTGTATTTCGTTCCGGCAATCATCAGGGCCAGATCCAGGGCAATCACACGCTTGGTGCGCAGGATATCCGGCACCAGCCCGCTCACAATCACCTGAGCCAAACCCTCGACAATCGCGGTCTTGCCGACTCCGGCCTCCCCCAGCAGAACGGCATTATTCTTGGTCCGGCGGCAGAGGATCTGAATACATCGTTCCAGTTCAGACTCACGCCCGATCATCGGATCCAAGCCCCCCTTGCGGGCGAGTTCTGTCAAATCACGCCCAAATGCGTTCAACGCGGGCGTCTTAGGCTTATCACTCTGCTCCTGCTTGGCCGGCTTGGCACCGGGCTCGGGCGGTTCCTCCCCCTCTTCGGGCTCATAATTCGGATCCAACTCCCGCATCACCTCGACACGCGTGGTATCAAAATCCACGTTAAGCGTGCGAAGCACCTGGGCGGCCACACCTTCACCCTCCCGCAAGAGACCCAGCAGAATATGTTCGGTTCCCACATAGGTATGCTGAAGCGACCGGGCCTCGGCCGTCGCCAATTGCAATACCTTCTTCGCACGGGGCGTAAACGGGACATTCCCCGCCGTTTTGGTTTCCGGCCCCTGTCCTACCGCCTTTTCAACCTCCAGGCGCAATGACTCCAGGGAGATCCCCATCCGCTCCAGCACGGTCACGGCCACTCCCTGCCCCAACGCCACGAGCCCCAGCAACAGATGCTCCGTGCCGACATAGGCGTGATTAAACCGGTCCGCCTCAGTCCGGGCAATTTGAATCACTTGCTTGGCACGCGGTGTATAACTTCCTGAATTATCCATAAGTCATGATTCCTGCTAATGTCGGCCTGGCCTCGTTTACATCGATGCCTGACGAACGGTCTCTCTCACTAAACGGGCGCGCACAAAATCCCGCTCATCTGGCGGAATGAGACGCCCCTCTGATTTCTGCAAATGTCCCGGCATTGAATAAAGGACCAGCCGATTCAAGTCCGGGAGTTCTAAATTTTTTATTATACCGAGTTCACAGCCGAAACGCAATGCAGACAACATATCCAGGGCTTCACGTGAATTCAAAACCCGGGCATGACACAGCACCCCGTAGGCTCGGCCTACAAAATCCTCGATGGCGGCCCCTCGCTTTTCCTGAAGGCGGATCCGGGCATTGGCCTCATGCTGGGCGACCTCCGTAACGATACGGTCCAGCCGGTCGATGATAACGGACTCTGATTCACCCAACGTCATCTGGTTTGAAATCTGGAACATGTTTCCAGACGCCTCGGTCCCCTCCCCCTGCAGGCCCCTGACGGCCAGCCCGATTTTTGTCAGTCCCTTGATTATGGGATCCATTTCATTGATCAACCGCAATCCGGGGACATGCACCATGGCACTGGCGCGCAACCCGGTACCGACATTCGTGGGACAGGCCGTCAGATATCCCAATACGGGCGAAAAAGAGAACCGGACCTGTTGCTCGATCTGGTCGTCCAGTTCATTGATATCCGCCCACAGCTCCTTCAACTGCAACCCACTTCGCAAGGCCTGCAGGCGAAGATGATCCTCCTCATTGACCATCACGCTCAGGCATTCATCTGCACGGATCACTACGCCGCTTCCCTTGAACTTCTGAGCCAGGTCATTGCTGATCAGGTGACGTTCACGGAGCACGTCACGATCGACCGCATTCAGCGACGTCATTTCAACCGCCAGACAAGGCGAGAGGCTGCGCACCCCTTGAAGCATTCCCCATACTTGTGCCTGGATGCGGACGCACTCATCATCGCCGGCCCACCCCGGGAACGCCACCCCCTCAATATTACGCGCCAGCCGGATCCGACTGCTCACCACAATCCCCAGCGGTCCTTCTGCCGGCAGCCAGGCCGCAGGGCGATGAATCAACTCATCCAGCCGCATGGGTTGCCTCCCGGATACAATCCCTCAGGCGGGCCGCTTCCTCGTATTTTTCCTCACGAATAGCGCGCTCCAATTGAGTGTTCAAGTCCTTGCACAAGGCGTCCGTGACCAGGCTTTCCTTTAAACATCCGGGGATTTTCCCCGTATGCTGCATCCCTTTATGCATCGCCGCCAACATGGGCCCGAGTTCTTCCGCAAACGCCTCATAGCATCGCGGGCACCCCAGGCGGGCGGTTTTCCTGAAATCACAATCGCGCATGTGGCAATGCGGGCAACTCCGGGTTGAAGAGGGGGCATCATCCTTGAGAGAGGCGCCGGGTGAGCCCAGCCCGAAAAGGATTTCAGGGATCGACATCACATTCTTCACATTCATGCCGCTTTCCTCGGCACACCCCTCGCAGAGATGCAGTTCCCGGGATTGGTTATCCACCATTTGCGTCAGGTGAATCGTAGCCTCATTCTGCTGGCAGCATTCGCAGCGCATACATACTCCTCAATGCTTGAAACACCGCTGTCCCGTAAACACCATTGCAGCGCCCGCCCCGTTGCAGGCTTCGATCACTTCAAAATCCCGATCCGACCCGCCGGGCTGAATCACGGCCGCAATCCCTTCGCGCAGGCCCACCTCAACCCCATCCCTAAAAGGGAAAAAGGCATCCGACACCATACAGGCCCCCGTCAGGCCGCCCCTGGCCGCCTCCGTCTCTTCGTCGATCGCCTTACGCCGGGAGTCAGCCCCAAGACTATTATAGGGAATGCCGTAGCGCTCCCAACACACCCTGTCGGAGAAATTGCGATACGCCTTATCCCGTGCGTATTGGGCCATGCCTACCCGGTCCTGACCACCTGCCCCGATGCTGACGGTGACGCCATCCTTCACATAGAGGACTGAATTACTGGTGACGCCGCATTCAATCAGCCAGCCGAACAGGAGATCGGAATACTCCTGCGCCGTGGGCAGGCGGTTGATCTTGTATTCCTTCCCCTTATAGAGGGCTTGCGCCGGCACCAGATCGGCCTGTGCCTCCGTGGTTGGCACAAAAGAGGTCTGGACCACGACCCCTCCGTCCATCAACGACTTCATATCTACGACTACCTCCCCCTTAAACTCCTGCAAACGCGCCATATTCCCGATCCTCATGACGCGCAGATTCTTTTTCTTCTCAAAGACATCCAGCGCTGCGGATTCAAACTCCGGAGCGATCACGACCTCGGCATAATTCCTGGCGATTAACTCCGCCGTATCCCGGTCGACCGTGCGATTCAGTGCAATTGCGCCCCCGAAAGCGGCCACTCGATCCGCGCTATTGGCCTTCTGGTAGGCCTCCGCCAAGGAAGACGCTCTGGCCGCACCACATGGATTGTTATGCTTGACGATCACCACGCAGGGGTCGTCCATAAGATAGCGCAGCACATTCAAGGCATTGTCCGCATCGGTGATATTCGTTTTGCCGGGATGTTTTCCGGACTGCAGGAGCTCCACATCCGAAGCCAGATGACGTCCGGGCTGAATACACGATACATCCCCTAGCCGCAAATTCCCGCCCACCAGTTTATACAGGGCGGCCTCCTGGCCGGGATTTTCGCCATAACGCAACCCCTTGCGCACCCCATCAATCTGCCAGGCCGTCTTTTCATAGCTGAGCGTCTGCCGCCCCCCCTGCCCGTCTATGAAACTGATTTCCATGCGTGGGGTGAAATGATCGTCCATGATGGTTTTATAAGCCGATTTAAAATCTGGAGTCCCCACACGCACCTCACCTTTCAATATTGGAATAGTCAATCTTCAAGAGCTGAACAAGAGAAGTAAAATACAGAATTTGCAAGTGAAACTCAAAGCATTTTGACGACAGCCTCAGAGTGTGGTACTAATTCGAATTGTTAACCAACTGGAGGCTACCGTGAGTCTGATTGAAGAAGCCCTACGCAAACAACGGGAAGAGAGTGAAAAATCAGAATCTGCCCCGCCGCCACCGCTGCCCGGTGTCCCGGCCACGGATGAGGCCAAGCCGGATGGCCCGCCCCCGGAACTATCATCACGCCGCCCTTGGGGCCTCTTGGCCGCCATCGCAGGGATCACCGTGCTCGCCATTCTGTTTATTCTCTGGCTCCTGGTGTTCGGATTGAAACTATGGCAGACGCCACCGATCGCCGGTATCACCAAAGCCCCCGCGCCGCTTGCACCTGTAACACCCGTCACACCCGCCCCGGCTTCCCGCACCAATGCCGCCGCTCCGGAAACCCGTACTCCTGACGCGCCTGTCGCCCCGCCTGCCCCAAAGCCACTTCCGGCGGAAGCGGTCTCACCACCGCCCTCTCCCGGACCGCAGACCAACCCCGCGGCCCCTGCTATACCCATAGCGGGAAAAGACGTGCCCGCGCTTAAGCCCTCCGCTCCGCCCCCCGCACCAGCAAAGCTCGAGCTCCCTGTTATCTGGCCGAAACTGGTTGTCTCAGGCATAATCGGGAGTTCAAAAAGCGGGCGCAGTGCCGTCATTATGAATGGCCAGATGCTCAGCCCCGGCGAAGCGATTGAGGGGGTGACCATTGAGTCCATTGACAAGCAGAAAGTCAAATTGAGATACAGCGGGGAAGTGAAGCTTCTTGCCGTGGGAGCCTCTACGGAGTAGCGCTCCCGGCCGGGGCCTTAGCCTCTTTTTTCACAAACCGCTCCAGTATGGTGTCAAACTCCGCCGGGGGGGTCATGAAGAAGTGACATCGGCGTCCGATCAATGACTGCACCCTTTGTCGCAGGGTCTTATTGTAGGGATTCAACACGACGACCAGCACATCACTGCCCATGAGCTCGAACGGCATCACCCCGTAGCGGACCATGAACTCGCGGGGAAGAAAGTTCATCGCGGCCTCGGTAATTTCAAACAATGATAACGGCACAACGGGAGCGCCGGAATCACGGGAGGCAAACGCCATAATCCGGTCCAAGCCCCGATTCCCCCGGTCATGAAGAGCATGAAGCACGGAAACGGTCAGCAAGGCTGAATTGGTAGATATCACGCTCAAGTCCTGGGCCACCACCGCATAATCCTCCTGGGTCAGCTCGCCTGCCTGAAACAGCGTCCAGGCAAAAGAAAGCTCGGAGGCCACATGGGCATTACGGCTTTCCGTCTCATCTTCCTTTAAAGTTGCAGGGATGAGGGGCTCCGCCGACAGATCAAACTGCTTGGCTTGCGGCTTGCCCGCATTCAGGAAACCGTCAATTCGCGCGCCGGCCTCTCTGGCCATGGGATCGGTCGCGGCAAAACGCATAAAGCGGTCGCGGAGGAATTCGGCGGCGTCCCGGTCATTTTCCTCAATGACCACGTCAGCCAGCCGGATCAGGTATTCACGGGCCCGGGACAAGTCCCCCACCTGCTCATAGGCATGAGACAACGCCTCAAGCGAAACGCGGTCATGCGGGATGGTTTCAACAATCTGCTCAAAAGCGGCGATTGCGCTCCACACCTGACTTTCCAGATCTGCCTGCTGATGATTGCCGTCTTTATCTGCCATAACCCT
>JBIKMI010000195.1:0-5503 GCA_044359285.1 Kiritimatiellia bacterium | reverse complement strand
TGCCGGCGGCGTGGGTATGGAAATAACCAACATCCGAAACGATGACCAGCTTCCCTTTTGCGCGCGAGATGCTGACATTCAGCAGATGGGGGGCGCTACTGGCCCCCTTACGGCCGGCCAGCAACACCCCTGGCATTTCCGGCAGGGTGTCGACGGTATCCATGATGACCATATCCCGCTCATTCCCCTGGAACCGATGCACCGTCCGGCACTCCACCATTCCGATGGGGATCCCCGATTCCGCCAGTAATCCTGAAATAAGGCGTGACTGCTGGGCGTAGGGTGTGATGATGGCAATCGACTGAACACCGTCCCGAACGGCTTCCTGGGCCAACCGTACGCACAACTCGGCGGTCATCTGGTTGGAACGGGAGTAACTCCCCTCTGATTTACAGCACTGTGTTGCCCCCTCGGTATCAACCACGACCAGCGCCTGGCCCGGATAGGGATGACAGGCGGCAATCGCATTCCGGATTGCGGTACTTTGATCGCTCACCAGCCGGCCGCCATAGAACAACTCACTGACCAGCGATCCAATCGCAGGGTGCATCCGGTATTGGGTGTCGAGCATGACGACAACCTTGCTGAGATCAGGCTCCGGCACCGTTACGTCGAAGATATTGCGCCCCATGGCCTGTTGCGCATAACGATCCCTGGCTACGACAATCGGGGGTAACTGCCGGGGGTCACCCACCGCGATGATCTTCTTTGCCGCCAACCCGGCGCAATAGAACAACGTGGGCAGTACCGCCATCCCGGCCTCTTCGACAATGACCACGTCGAACTGCTGGGCCATCAGCAACTTACTGATATACATGTTCGTCATGGTGGCCAGCACCACACGGGCGTTATCCATCACGGACTGCTCTTTCCCGGCAAGCTTCATGGCGGTGGCATGGATTTTAGACTGATAGAGCGCATTGGCCCTGACGAGTCTGCGGCGCCGGCAATCGATGAAGGCCTTCTTCCGGGCTGGCGTCATCCGGAGGACGTGATGGAGTAACCGGTACTTGACGATGCCGGAGATATCGCCTACGTGCAGGGGGTCATCAGGGATCAGGTCGAACATATCCAACTGGCGCCCGCCCACCGCCCCTTTGAGCTTCCGGAGCGCCTTATCGCATTCCTGGATTTGGCCGACGACCGGTCGGCTTTGGGCCTTCAATCGGTCGAGCTGTTTGCGCAACGCCTCGTTCTGCGCCTTGATGACCTCCCCCAGACTGGCCCCGAAGGTCTCGGCGCTCGTTTGACCAACCCGGACAATCTGGCCCGTCTTCATGTAGCGTTGCGCCTCATCATGAGTGGCCAGTACCGCCAGCGCCTGATCGATCGCCGCATTGGTGGTAGAGGTGAGCAGAATGCGATGGCCCTGCGCCAGGAGCTGCATCACAATGTGGCTGATGGTACGCGTTTTACCCGTCCCTGGCGGCCCCCAGATGAAGGCCAGATTAGAGTCACAGCAAAGCTGTACGGCTTGGCGCTGGCTATCATTCAGTTCAGGATCGGCAAAAATAGCGGGCATAGTTTGCAGTACAGGCGGGCGCTTGCCAAACAAGGTCAGCGCACTCGCGGCATGAAAGCCAGGTGAGGCCGGCAGGGATTCGAGTGTATGCAGAAGCCGCTCATAGAGGAACCAGGGATAGATGACCAACGTCCATGATGAAGAACTCTGCGGGATTTCTGTTTCGCTCCGCAGGGTCAGCTGGTCCCCTTCTATCGCGGTAATGGTAACCAGTGTTTCGCCATCATCATACACGAGCGTACATTCGCCATTCAGAACCAGCTTATCAGCGGAGGCCGCTGCCGTGACTTCATATAGCCGATAGTCACTGTTCTCGGGTGTGGCGGTTTCGCGGGGGATACTGACCGGCACCTCGAAGGGGCCCAACTGCTCACGCATGGCCTCCATCTCCATCCGGACGGCCTTCTGGAAGCTGTCTACAAACTGTTGGACCTTTGCCTTCATGATACCTACAACGACATCTGGTTCATGTTGAGCCAGTGATTAACCGTCATCCTCGTTGCGGTCGTGCAGCCGGAATTCCGGTGCATCTGCAGCTCCCCGATCTGCCAGCAGCCACCCCGTTTCACAATGGAGAGCGTATGCCGTTCCGGCGCCAGTACGCGGTAAATATAGGTCTCCCCGCTCAGGACTTTATCTGCATACGCCCTGCTACGCCCAACACAATTGTTTTGCTCAGCGGACTCCCTCTTGAGCTCTGCATAGGACTCCAGTGGCACAATGCTCGCTGTACCGGGGAAGGGTGGAGGCGGGAATCGCGCCGATCTTATTTTTAGCTTTTCCTCCCTGACACGACGGGTATATCCGTTAATCCGGTTCCGGATCTCTTGTTGTTTACGGGCAAGGTAATCCAAATGCAACAGCTCCATCCGGCCATGACAAAACTCCACATCCCGCCTGGACCGAAACGGCCGCAATCGACTCGTAAAATCCATTTCATGCGCCAACGTCAGGATATCGCAAAGCAAGTCCCCCGTTGGGGCTACACTTTGCTCTTCGGGGTCCTCATCCACCTCTTGGAGAAGCTTCGCCGTTAATAAGTGCGTTCCACCGGGTTGCCCGGCCAGAAAGATAACCCCACTGGTGAGTTTTGGCAGATGGGCGAGCATCTTCAAGGTTTCCGGCGAGGTCGCGCATTGCCGTAGCTTACGAATCAATCCAGGATGAACGGTATCCACAGACACCTTCTTGAAAAGCTTAACCATGGCCTCCGTTGCCGGGAACCCCAAATAACCCAGAATCTCGCGTTGTTTCAGGCGACTGTAGCGTACGGCCCGGGTGATGGTGACGTCCGGGGTGGGGCTCGCTGTGAGCTGCTCATTATTGGCCAGCGCATAGGCGAGCACCGGATTGGCCTTCACCAGATCCCGAGCCGGAACCGACCGTTTCAGGAGCCGCATCAAGGGCCACTGGTAACAGTTAAAGGGCTCAACGGATTCCGCAATTGCGGCAGGTAATTCGGACCGGAAAGCGCCGAATGCCTCGTACTTCTCCTGCAACCGGACCTTATCGGATTCTGGGACATCTAAAGGAAGCGCGTTGGTGGGTGCCAAAATCCTGAATTCCGGCTCGAACGGATGCCATTTCCCCGAAGCCAATTGGATATGCGCTTCCGGCATAGGGAACCACTGCAATCGCACCCTCCCCCCCGTGGGCTCGGTGAGGAATAGCGAGTGATCAATGAACTCGAATTGTTTCGAGCTTAGGGCCATCAGACCTTCTCCACTGTCGAGCTAAGCCCCAAGCCCCGCAACTGATCACGATGCTGGATGGCAGGGCTTTCGGCCTCCACCTCAGCGATGGCCCGTCCCCGGCGATGCGCCTCCATCATGATCTTCACGGCCAGATCCTCTCCATGGCCGAATACCTGCATGAGAGATCTCGCCACATACCCCGCTTCATTGTGGTCATCATTATGGAGGATGACCTGGAAGAACTCCTCCATCGCAGGGGTGGATTCATCTTTGTCTTTGGGTGTTTTGACGGGAGTCACCCGGGGTTTGGATTTCTTGGCCGGGGCGTGAGTGGTGGCTGAAAAGAGTGTGGCATTCATGAGTACCCTTTTAGCCCTAACGGCCCAAAACACAAGACATCCGTTTGCTTAATTCAAAGTGGTTTTAGAACTCCTTCGCTGCCATCCATTTACGCCCTGAAATATTATGCAGGCAGTTATCGTTCCCCGCCACCCCCCTCTTAATCCCTACCCATTAAGAGTTATAACTATAAGAACTGGAGAGACTTAACCATTAGCGAAAGGCAACAGATGAGTCATTTTACTACCATTGAGACGCAAATCCGGGATAACGATGAGCATTGACGCAAAGATCGAAGGCAAGGACCTAATTGTGAAGATTGACACCCAGGAACCCACGCCAAGCGCGACTGGCAAGACATTAGTGGTCGCAATTTCAAGAGGCAATATAGCGACCACCTGTTTGGTGAACGGCAAGCCGGTTGTCGTTGGATTGAACGCGTGTATCAGGAACGGGTGAAAGATACCCCCATGCGCTGGCGTGGCGTACGGGGGCCAACCGATGAAAAAAAATAACGTTGAAAAAACATCACGCCTTTTTACGCATTTTCTTTGTGTTGATCTTGTACTTAGCATGAAGATACTCCTCAACATCATTTCTCCCAAACGGCACCTCAACGATTCGCAAACGCAAATCATCACACATCGATTGCAGGTCGCGACGTTTTTCAGAAAGAGATTTTTTCAAAGTGCTGAAATCCCTTACTGACGGGCAATCCTTGAAATGAAATGAAACCCGGGCACTAAGACTATCCGCTTCACCGCAGTAGAATGGGAAATCTTCATCCCTTCGATACACAAGATACACACCAGACGCATGCGGCATGGAAATGAGCGAATTATCTGAAATAAACTCCGGCTGTTTGTATCCGCGCTTTTGCCTAACGCTCGGCCGAACGTATATGAAGGGACGAGAAAGCATGTATTCATCTAAAACCGCAAAGTATTTGTCCTTCTGCTCCACAAACAATCTCTCGATTCGTACCTTCTCGTCATGGTTTACCGTCCGCAAATATTTCTTCCAATTTATCCAGCACCACCCTTCTCAACGCTTTCCGGCCACCTGCGCGGCCAACTCGCTGCAAGTGTTCCACTGAAGATCATCACCATACACCCTATGTAGACGCTTTAACAGTACGGCCAGCCCACGAAGACCCGCACTTGACCCATCAGAGAATAGCGACTGCCAGTGTGTAAGTATCGTAACGGGGCAGCCGCTGCTTATGACTTCAGGAATCCGCCCCTGTGTACCGTCCAGAGAGATCAAACCATCCACCCCCATTTTGGCCGCAGATCGGGCAGCAAGCCTCGAATTCGACATCGGGCGCTGGGTATCCCAGAACGGGTCATCGGTAGTTGCCGGAATGGAGGCCAAGACGATCCACCGGCTACTCGAAGTGAAACCCGGCACCGGCTCCTTTTTACGCAATGAGGCCAATCCTCTCGCCTGCGACCTCCTGGTGGTGGACGAAACCTCGATGGTGGATGTGCCGTTGATGAACCATCTGCTCCGTGCCCTGCCGATGAGCGCCAGCCTGCTTCTGGTGGGCGATGTAGATCAATTGCCCTCGGTGGGGCCCGGCATGGTCCTTAAAAACCTCATCGATAGCGGCGTGGTGCCGGTGGTGCGGCTGTTGTTATCCCACTGGCGACGCAGCACTACCTGCTGCTTCAGCGGAATCTCGTTTATACCGGCATCACGCGGGGCAAAAAGCTGGTGGTGCTAATCGGGCAACCAAAGGCTCTATCGATTGCAGTCAGGAACAACAAAACTGAACAGCGGTTTTCAGGCTTATTAGCACGGCTGAAGGCGGTTGATATTCATTGAGAACCAAGCCCGTTGGGATCATAATCGTTCAAATGGAGGTCATGCCATGAAACGGTTCGTCTTGATTCTATTTGCCTCGATTGGCGCAGCTGGCGTTTTTGCCCAATCCTATACCGTTCAG
>JBIKMI010000174.1:0-6163 GCA_044359285.1 Kiritimatiellia bacterium | reverse complement strand
AGGCATTCACCATATCCCACCGCTGACTGTCGGTCATGATCACAACCGCCTGCCGGCGGCCGTTGGAAGCGCGATCATTACTCATAAACCACAATCCCTTCGTCTACTTTATTGGATGGCCAAAACAGAACATCGTTTTTTGAAATTAGCACAGCCCCACTCCGGAGACAAGCAAGACGGACGGAGCGAAGAGGACGGGGCGTTTACCTGACCAGACACTGCGACGGGGGGAGCCCTTTACGCTGCCGGAAGATCCGGGAAAAATAAAACTCATCCATGAATCCAAGCCGGGCCGCCACCTCTTTCACCGTCACCCCCGGCTCGTGCCTCAAAAGCTCCTCGGCCTTGTCCATCCGGATATCCACAACACATGACTTGAAGGAGCGCCCCAGCTTCGCCTTGAAGAGATGCGATACCGCGGAGTGACTGCGTCCCACCCACCGCGCCGCCTGCGCAAGGGTCGGCGGATCCTCCGGACGACTCCGGATTTCATGAAGGATCCGCTCCACCATCAGATCCCCGTGCACGGCGGCAATCCCCTCGCTGACAATGGCCTTAACCAGCAGGGAGAAAAGGCCTAACATCGCCGGAACTTTTCCGGGAGGGATTTTCGGGACGGCCTGGTAGGCCTTTTGAAGCTGAAGGACTGAGCCACCTTTCAACCGGGCCTCCCGGCGCAGGTGCGCAGGCAACACATCCCCCGTCCTGAATTGCCCCACCATCACATAACCAACCAACGTCTGCTGGAGAATGACCGGACAAATCGCCTCCACCAGCCCCCCGTGACAGGTATAATGGATCAGGGTCCGTTGACGCAACGCCTCGGCCAGTTTTTGCCGGTCATTGTGCAAACACCGCCCGCTCCCATAAAGCTTTTGCTGGAGGTGGGCACAATAACCACAGCGGGACTTCTTCAGCCCGACTTGCAGTTCCGTCTGATCCGGCCTGAAGTAGGCGATGCGCACCCCGAAGCAGGCGGAAAAGTTATCCAGCGCCGCCTGGGCGTGCTCGTTCAACAGGATTTCCAACTTCCCGGCCGCTTTTCTTTCCATGGATATAGCTTCACAACTTGCTGCATAAAAGTCCATCCTTTATGCAGGAACCTCCATTCCGGAATTTTACTGGAAAGACTAAGGTGCGCCCAGGAAAGTATTCTACAAGGAGAGCTCCATGAACAGTCGTGAACGCGTATTAACAGCCGTTGCCCATCGGTCGCCGGACCGGGTCCCCATCACCTTCGATGCTGAAAAGGAAGTGATTGCAGCCCTGATGAAGCACTTCAAGGTTGGAAGTCGCGATGAAGTCTGGGACGCCCTGCATGTGGACACCCGGCTCATCGGAGCCGACCATCACGATCCTCGCATACGGCAAGTGGGTGAAATCAGCTATGATTTCTGGGGGATCGGCTCAAAATTGCAGGCTTATCCCGGCGGGACCTACAGTGAATACTGCGAGTTCCCGCTGGCCGGGATGCAGACGGTCGAGGAAATTGAAGCCTATCACTGGCCCACGATCGACGAGCTCTCTTTCGAGACCCTGCGCGCGCAACGGGCCGCCCATCCCGACAAGGCGATCATCGCCCACATCACCCATGCCCCCTATTTCAAGGCGACACACATGCGCGGCATGGAGGCGTTCATGGAGGATCTCGCCCTTAATCCCGAACTAGCCGAAGCCATCATCCGCAAGATCACGGACTATCTCTTTCCCGCCCTCGAGAAGCTCTGTGTCGAGGCCAGGGATGACTTTGATATCTTCTATATTGCCGACGACTTCTGCACCGCCCTCGGTCCGCTGATTTCGCCGGATATGTTCAGGCAGTACATCAAGCCGTACCTGACGCACATGACCGGGGTGGTCCATCGGCATGGCAAGAAATTCCTGCTCCACACCTGTGGCTCGGTACGCCCCCTGATGGCGGATGTGATCGAGGCGGGGGTGGACATCCTTGAGCCGATCCAGACTTCCGCCGCCGGCATGGAGGTGGAAGCCTTGAAGCGCGACTTCGGAAAGGAGCTAACCTTCTATGGTTCCATTGACCTCATTACGGTTTTGAGCCGCGGTACGGCCGAAGACGTGCGGCAGGAAGTGCTGAAGAATTTCCGCGCCCTTGGCGAAAACGGCGGATTCATTGTCGGCCCGGGCCACACCTACATCCAGCCGGATGTGCCGTTGGAGAATATCCTGGCGATGTACGAAACCGCCCATCGCGACTGTCGCTACAGAGGGTGAAGCAGCTAGAAAGAGGAGAGGGATTGTGTGTTGTCCCCTCTCCATATTGAAATTTCTTTCCTAATCGTAATCGTAATCGTAATCTTAATCTTTTACGGGGCAGTGGATCACGATTAAGATTAAGATTAGGATTACGATTATGAATAACATTCTTTTCTGCGAAACATGGGCGGACTTTCCCGACGGGCCACTCCACCGCGAAAATAGCGCGCGGGGCGAGTACATGACCGGACTCCTGCCGGATAATCCCGGCGGCTGGTATCATGGCGGCAAACCGCTGTGCGGAAATCCCGACGGACTTCACTCCCCCTTCCGGATCATCCGGTCCAATGGCCGGCCGCACCTGTCCAAAACAGCGGACACGCCTCCTTGGGGCGTCTCCCTCGTCCTCACGCCCGGCCCGCGACCATGGCGCGACTACACCGTTCACGCGGACCTATCCGCCCGCGGCCACGGGCCGGTCGGCCTCGTGGCCCGCTACCGCTCCTCGCGTGATTTCTATACCGCCGTCTTCGAAGGTGGCCTCTTCAAGCTGCTTCGCATGGCCGAGGGCGCCGCAACCGAACTTGACTCCGCGCCGTTCCCCTCCCCGCGTAAGCCGGTTGCCGTATCCCTGACAGTTCAGGGCAACACCCTCACGGCAAAGGCCGGAGGCACGACCCTTTCGGCCAGCGACGGCCATCTGGTGTCCGGTGGTATCGGACTCTGGGCCGAGGGCGGCGTCTCCTGCGGCCCGATCACGGTCCGCGCCGCCGTGTCCGAACACCGACGGCTGGAGCGCGAAGCACGGGCTGAAACACGCCGCCTGCGGAGCGTCCGCAGGGGGCTTGCGCCCATGCGCCTGCTGGCCGAGGTGGATGTACGCGGGCATGCGCTTGGCCGGCAACTGCGGCTGGCCGATCTCGACGGCGACGGGCGTTGCGAACTCCTGTTTGCCGTTCCAACGATTCACCCCGGAAAGAAAGGCGGCTACCAGGCGTTGGCCCGCCTGTCCGCACTGACACTCGACGGCCAGCTCCTCTGGGAGCGGGGCGCCTTCCCCGCCAATGCCGACACCATCACCTGCGACATGCCGGTGCAGGTAGCCGATCGCGGGCGTGGCCTGGAGATCGTCGCCGGCTTCGGCGACTCGCTCGAGCTCCTCGATCCCCGCACCGGCCAGACACGCCAGCGCACGCGCACGCCCAAGCCGCCCCGGATGGAGCCCTATTGGGACGAGATCAGTTCCTACTTCGGCTCCGGCCATGGCGATGACCTGCCGTACCTGATTCCCGACAGCCTCCGCCTCTGCAACCTGACCGGGCGACACCCCTGCGGCGATCTCATCATCAAGGACCGCTACCACTGCGCCTGGGGGCTCGACGGCCGCAGTCTGAAGCCGCTCTGGCGGCATCGCTGCAATACCGGCCACTATCCCTACACCTGCGATCTCGACGGCACTGGGCGCGACCTGGTGATCCTCGGTTACTCGCGGCTCGACCACACCGGCAAGCTCGTGGGCCGCCTCTTCCTCGGCGACCATCCGGATGCCTGCTTCGCCTACCGCGACCGGCACGGGGTGCGCCGCATCCTCCACCCGGCCGGCGAGGCCGGACTGATCGACGAGCGCGACGACGGCAAGGTCGAGGAACTGCACCTTGGCCATGTCCAGCACCTCAGCGTGGCCAACATCGACCCGACGCGACCGGGGCTTGAACGCGTGGTGGTGATGTTCCACGGCGCCGAGGGAATTATCGCGCTGCTGGACGAGCAGCACCGCATCCTCCGCAAGACAGAGCGGTACGCCGCCGGCGCGATTTGCCAGCCGGTCAACTGGACCGGCGACGGCCGGGAACTGATCGGCTTTTCGCCGCGCCTTGGCGACGGAGGGCTATGGAACGAACATTTTGACCTGGTGGTCCCCTTCCCGGACGACCGGCGCCCGGGCAAGTATATGGAAGTCCACGATGTGCTGGGCCTGGGCGTGGACCAGATCGTGGTATGGGACGAGGAGCGGCTGCATGTGTATGGCCCGGCAACCCTGCCGCGTGCGGCACGCCGCCGCTACGAGCCGGTGCGTTCATGGCCGAATACCTCCAACTATCAGGTGAATTTTTCCCTGCCAAAGTGGGTGTGACGGCGCGCAGGAAGATGAAGCCGGAATGATGGCGCCACGGACAAACGCAATCCAGGCAAGAATCTGCGGCGGGGACGCCGCAGCCACCAATGCCGCATCTACCAATCCCGCATCTACCAATGCCGCAGCCACCAATGCCGCATCTACCAATCCCGCAGCCACCAATGCCGCATCTACCAATACCGCCGCCTCTACTGATGCTTTACTGAGGGTCCACAATGAAAAAAACATCTATCGGAATCGAGACGGAGAAAAACATGTCAAATCACTTATACTCGCCCCGCATCGTCGGCGAACGGCGCGCTGACGTCTACAGCCTCGAAACCCTCCTCGCCTCGCCGCCCTTCGCCGGCCGCCAGTGTGAGTCACTGGCCCTGGCCCTCTATGACTATCTGACCAGTCCCGTGGACGGCGTCTGGCACGGCTGGCCCCCGAACGAACGCGCCGGCGATCCTGTCGGCTGGGGCGATGTAAGCGACCCGGTAAAAACCCTGAACGCCTACGGCTGGGCGATTTGCGGCCAGAACGCTGAGCTACTCTTCGGCTTGTACCAAGCCGCCGGCCTGCCGGCCCGGATCCGCCACATTCCGGGCCACAATGTGTGCGAGGTCTTTTACGACAACCACTGGCATCTCCTGGATGCGGATATGCGCTCGTGGTTCCGCGCGCCGGACGGACATATCGTCGGCGTGGATGAACTGACGCAAAACGCCCGCGCGCTCATCGTGGACAACACGAACAAGTCCAACCCCTGCAATCTCCCGGACCGGAGCCTGGATGACTACGCGAAGATGTACGAAAAGGCAAATGGGAGGGCAGACCTCTATCCGCCCTGGGCCACACGGGCGCATACCATGGACTTCATGCTGCGGCCCGGCGAAACGCTGATCCGCTCACAGATTCACGAGGGCCGTTTTCATCTGCCGCAAACCTGGCGCGAGCTCATGCGCGGTTCCGCCGCGCATGAATGGAAGGGCCTTCCGAAGGAACGTTTTGAACCCTTCCGCACCATCGGCAACGGGCACTGGACCTACGCCCCCGACCTCACCGACCGCTCGCGCGATGTCGAACTCGGCGTGTGGAGCCGCGAGGGATTGACCCAGGATGCACACGGACTGAAAGGCCCCGGCACGGCGGTCTTCCGCATCCAGTCCCCCTACCCCTTCTGCGGCATACCCGATACCGCTCACCCGGAAACGCCGCCGTCCCATGGCGTCTGGCTGTCACTTTCCGGCAAGGGTGCGGTGACCGCCGAGGTCACGGATTCAGAGGGCAGCTTCGTCACCATCGCCGCGACGAATGGTGTCTTCGCCCTGAAGCCCGACATCACGCCGCTCCTCGACGCGCGCTACGGGGCGCTGATCCGCCTGACGCTCGCCCCCGGTGCGCAACTCAAGACGTTCGCCTTCGATGGCTATCTCATGACCGCTCCGCTCTCCCTGCCGCGTCTAGCCGAGGGACGGAACCGGATGGAATTGCGCAGCGGCGACAGGTTCGGCAAGCGGACCGTGCCGTGGACCGTGCCCGTGGATTTCCGGTCCGAGGCGGCGTTGCGTCAAACGCTGGTCCGCCTGGAGACAGGAACCCTGCAGCCTTGGAAACGGGACCGGCTAAGGGTCGCGCCCGCGGCCGCGGGACCAGCACAGGCGGTCTTCCGGTTCGAAGCGCCAGAGTCCGGGCGTTTCGCCTGGGCCTATGCAATCGCCACGGTGCCGGAAGGCCCGACGAACACCCCGCCCCGTCAGGCGGAAATGGAGTGGAGCAAGGACGGAGTCTCCTGGACTAGCGTCGCCAAACTGGCGATCCCCGCCACCC
>JBIKMI010000035.1:0-15302 GCA_044359285.1 Kiritimatiellia bacterium | reverse complement strand
GTTCAGGATATGAGCGATCATGGTGGCGGCTGGGACCTGCTCGGGTTGGATATCATTCCGATGCTTCCTGCCGGCGGTATTGAGGCCGGCGGCAATGGAGATAATGGCATCTACATCGACGCCAACAGCTCCGGCGAAATCCTGGTGGACGTGGCGGACGTCACGGCTTCTGGAAACCGACATCACGGGGTGCTGGCCGAACTCGATGCGAATGAGGAAATTGAGGCCTCATTTGCTGACATCGTGGCCAACGATAATGGCAACGGGCTGAGGGTTGAAGCCTACAGCGGGCAAGAGTTGGAGTCGCAGCTTAAAGGCGAAGACGGGAACCCTGGAATCACCCTGAGCGTGGAGAACGTCAGGGTGTCCGGGAGCCGGAATAATGGCATCGCCACGGTCATGGGGACCTCCGGCCAGATTGACGCCAAATATCTAGGTAATGTGGCTGTCAGTAACGGCGAGGATGGCCTGCGCATCAAGGGGGATGCCGGGGGTAGGTTTATGTTGTTGGGCGAGGACAATGTCGCCCGGGATAATGTTGGCGACGGGATCGATGTTAAAACCTCCGCAGCCTCTGGTAAAAGTAATCGCCAGTACGATTTCGGGGGCGGCGTACTCGGCAGTCGGGGTTATAATGTCGTGGAAAACAACGGCGGGTATGACATGGAGTGGACCGGTGGCGGGAAGTTCTCCGCCCGCACCAATTTCTGGGGTGAAGGGGTTACCCCGGCCCTTGGTTCTGAATACAACAACAGTGATATGTATGTGGATGGTGCGTTGACGGATGATCCAACGGTTCTTCCGTGACGTCCGATAAGTGGTGAGTGATATTTAGGGGATCCATCCAGGGGTGGATCCCCTTTTCAGTTAATAAGGAGTGACGATATGATGAAACAAATGACGCTGATCGTGATGACTGCTGTTTTGCTGGTTCCTTTAACCCTTCACGCCGGCCTGTTCGGGTGGCTGGGAAATAAGGAGGGCGGGGAACCCACCGAGGCGTTGGCCTCCAACGTGGTGAAACGCCTGCATCTTGACCTCTTCGACAAAACCGCCGAAAAGGAATTGCTTCAATATATCGGGGCCAAACGGATCCTGTTCGAGGAGCGCCGGGTTTTGACGATGTTGTTGGATGAGAAGCGGCGCGACATCACCAATCTGGAAGGCGAGCTCGAGAAAACCTTCGGGATGAAGCGGGATCGGAACTATCGCTATGACGCCAAGAGTATGGCCATTTATGAGCTGTCCGACAAGAACCCAGGGACCACCAATGCTCCGGCTCCAGCAAGCGGGGAGCGTGTTGTGAAGAAACTGGACTCGGAGTCGGATTCCAGGAAATTTGCCTCGCTGGCCGCCGCCAAGCAGGTGACCCATGAGGATATCATTGTGCTGAACAGGCTGGCCCGCGAGAAGATGACCGCGCTGGCGCGTGTTGAGAATTCCCTCATGGAGAAATTCTCCATGTCCCGCGATCGCAACTACTGGTATGATCCCAAGACCATGCGTCTCTACGAGCTCGTGAACGCGTCTCCCAAAGGCGCCGTTCAATAGGCGGCCCCGGTCGCCTGTTTCGCGTACCATTTCCCGCCATAAAATCCCGGAAGGCTCACGACTACAATCAGGAACCAGTGTCCCGTGATTGAAAACAACTAGTTTATGATCGTTTGGAGGGTCGGGCGCCGTCCCGACCTCATGTGTTTTGGAGTCGAGCCCAGGAGTTCAGAAAACCGGAATTGTCGCACCTTTGAGCCTGAGGGAGCGGCTGGATAGTGGGCATTAAGCGGGCTTGAGGAGCACAGGAAAGCGCCTGCGGCAAAAAAAAGTTGTCGCAGGCGATTTTTTTGTTGCTTTTATTGATACGTACATATACATATTAGTAATGAAAGCCATAAAACCCATAAAAAACAGGTTCGTGACGCGGCGCGAGGCGGTCTTGCGGCAGATCGCCGGCATTGGCCCGTTTATCGAAGGAACACTCGTTAAGATACCGCATAAGGATTGCCGCCATGTGGCGCACAGGTTGACTTACAAGGTCGACCGCAAGACGCACGCCGTCTATGTGCCATTGGAGCGGGTGAAGGATGTGGAGAGATGGACGAAGGAGTACAAGCGGCTCAAGGGGTTGATCAAGGCGGTGACGAAAGCCTCGTTAGGGGAACTGCGCAACCACGTGAGGTCACGAAGGGCAAGCCGGGGCGCCGCAAAGCCATCCGCCCGATAGCCCCTGAATTGGCCCGTGAACTAGCGGTAACGATCCGGCATTTCCTGCCTGAACTGGGCGCTTGGCTGGGCGAAGTCAAAGATCATCGTGATCCGAAATTGGTGACATTCCCGCTGAAGATGCTTTTGCTCCAAGGGGTTATGATGTTCCTGACGCATAGCGGGAGCCGCAACCATTTCAACAACTGGACTCGTGATGCCGCCCAGATGGCCCGGGTTCTGGGGCGTTTGGCGGATTGTGAGGTGGAGGCCGTCGCCCATCTTGACACCTTGGAGGGGGTGTTGCGCAAGCTTGATCCGGTGATGCTGGAGCTGGTTCTCTCCGCCTCGATTCGCCGCCTGATCCGGATGAAGGCTCTGGAGGGATGGCGCGTGGGGGGCCGGTTCCTGCTGGCCATCGATGGCACAGGGATGCATTCCTTCAGCGAGCCCCATTGCGAGGAATGCCTCAAGACTGAACATGCCAACGGCACGGTGACTTACAGCCACAAGCTGTTGGTGGCCTTTCTCGTATCGCAGGATGGTTTTGCTTTACCGGTGGCCTGTGAGTTCATCGAGAACGCAGGGGGAGTCTACGTCAAACAAGATTGCGAGAAAAAGGCCTTCCACCGACTGGAGCGACGGTTACGTATCCTTTTCCCGCAAACCCCGTTTTGGTTGCTTCTCGATGCGCTCTATGCTGACCAGAACGTCATGCGTCCTTGCATCGACCATGGCTGGAACTTCTGTATTTCGTTCCTCGACACCGACATGCCCGCCCTTTGGAAAGAGGCGCAGGCACTATCGGCGCTCTCCCCGGGACAGTGCGCTTCAATGACCCTTCCCAATAAGGAGGGTTCGCGGGAGGTGCACTGGATCAATGATCTGGACTATGCGGGAATGTCGCTGGGCGTCATTTTCCAGACCGACCGAGATGATCAGGGGCAAATCATCGCCCAGTTCGCCCATCTCACCGCCAGACCCGTCCATCGGGATAATGTCTGGACGGTAGCCTCTGCTGCCAGACTCCGTTGGCGGTGTGAAAACGAAGGTTTCAATGTGCTCAAGAACGGCGGCTTCGCTCTGGAACACGTGTACAGCCGGAATCCAACGGCATCAAAATGCTACTGCCATATCATGTTGATCGCACATCTTATTCAGCAACTCTTTGTTCGGGGGCGGCTCGGCGCGGTCTTCGAGTCCGTCTTCAAATCCTTCCGGCATTATGGCCAGAAACTCGCCCAATCCCTCGCTTCGTGCATCCTCCCTCAGGAGTTGCCCATGCCTGGACAAATCCGCTTCTCCACTGCCTGACGCCTCGGGCTGTTCACCCCCACGACCGTTGCCGCCGCCAGTCCTGTCCCTGTTAACACTCGCTTAACCGCGTAGTGGCGCCCCAACTCGCCCTCATGACCGCCGTCCAGCCTCTTCTGTAGGCTCTCCATTGCGACAATTCCGGTTTTCTGAATTTCTGAGTCGAGCCCATAGTATTTGCGAAATCCCGCCACATCCTCTACACTCCCCATCTCAATACAGATCACCAGAGATAGGGTAATAACGCTATGGAACTGAAGAACGAAAATCAGGCGCCTCAAACGCCGCCGCCGGAACCGAAGAAAAAGCCGGAACTCATGCCGCCGCCCAAGCTTTCGCCCCGTGGGCTTTTTGTGTGGTTTGCCATCGTGGGCCTCATGCTGTTGGCCTATCAATACTACCAGACGGATCAGCAGCCCACTGCGGAACTGAGCTATAATCCGGACTTTGTCAAACTGGTGGAATCGGGCGAGGTCCCTGAATGTGAAGTGGTGTCGGAGATTTCCGGGAACCAGTATATCCGCGGCACCCAGAAGAGCATCGACCCTAAAACCGGCAAGCGCAAGCAGTTCAAGGTGGATGTCATGGTGACGGATACCCTGCCTGACTGGCTGCGGGAACATAACGTCAAGTTCAAGTTCCGCCGGGAAAGCCCCTATTTCTGGCAGATCGTTTCGAGTGCCCTGCCGATTCTGCTGTTGCTTGGACTGCTGTGGTTCATGTTCTCGCGCCAGATGAAGGGCATGGGGCAGGGGGCATTAAGTTTTGGCAAGAGCCGCGCCAAGATGATGGCGCGTGACAAGAACAAGGTCACATTCAAGGATGTGGCCGGCGTGGAGGAGGCCAAGGAGGAGGTCCAGGAAATTATCGATTTCCTCAAGGATCCCAAGCGCTTCCAGAAACTCGGCGGGCGTATTCCCAAGGGGGTCCTCCTGATGGGACCGCCGGGGACCGGGAAGACATTGATGGCCAAGGCCATTGCCGGTGAAGCCGGCGTGCCCTTTTTCAATATCAGCGGATCCGACTTTGTTGAAATGTTTGTCGGGGTCGGGGCCTCTCGCGTGCGCGATATGTTCGAGCAGGGCAAACGGAATGCGCCGTGTATCATCTTTATCGACGAAATTGATGCGGTCGGCCGCAGCCGGTTCTCCGGAGTGGGCGGGGGTCATGATGAGCGCGAGCAGACCTTGAACGCCCTGCTTGTGGAGATGGATGGCTTTGATACCCAGGAGGGGGTCATCATCATCGCCGCCACGAACCGGCCGGATGTGCTGGATCCCGCCTTGCAGCGGCCGGGCCGGTTTGACCGTCAGATTGTGATCGACCTGCCGACCCTCGACGGACGTGAGGCGATCCTGAACATCCATGCCCGCGGCATCAAGTTGTCACCATCTGTTGACCTGCGCCGGATTGCCCGGGGCACTCCGGGCTTTTCCGGGGCGGATCTGGCGAACCTGATGAATGAGGCGGCCCTGCTGGCGGCCCGCAGCAGCAAGGAAGGGGTCGATCTGTCCGATCTGGAGGAGGCCCGCGATAAGGTGCGCTGGGGCCGGGAGCGCCGCAGCCGCGTGCTCGATGACAAGGAGAAGCGGGTGACGGCCTATCATGAGACGGGGCATGCGCTGGTGACCCTATTGGTGGCCGAGAGCGAACCGATTCACAAGATCACCATCATTCCGCGTGGTAATGCCTATCTGGGCGCCACCATGCAGCTTCCGGAGAAGGATCGCTATATGGAAGGCAAGCGCAAGTTGAAGGGGATTCTCGCCACGATGATGGGCGGGCGTGTGGCCGAGGAGCTGATTTTCGGCGATATCACCTCCGGGGCCCGCAGTGATCTCAAGCAGGCCACCCGGCTCGCCCGGTTGATGGTGTGCGATTGGGGCATGAGTGAAAATATGGGGCCGCAAACCTTCGGCAACCACGAGGAGTTGATGTTCCTGGGGCGCGGGATTTCCAGTTCCCAGGATTTCAGCGAGGATACTGCCCGGAAGATTGATGCGGATGTCAGCCTGCTGCTGCGGACGGCCTATGCCGAGGCGAAGGAGATCCTGGAGAAAAACCGCGACAAGCTCGAACACATCGCCAAGGCGTTGCTGGAGCGGGAGACGCTGGATACCCGCGATGTGGAAGAGTTAATGAAACACGGGCGGTTGTTGGCGGAGTCAGAGCGTGAGCCGGTTGTGGTGCCGGAACCGGCTCCGGCTGCCCCGGTTGTTGCCGGGAAAACGGAAGGGTAATCCGTGTGACGTCGCCGAAGTCATGGCTTTGCCGTGAGCGGACGCTAGGCCTGGGGGTGCGTCCGCTGGTCATGGGGATCTTGAACGTCACTCCGGACTCCTTTTCGGATGGCGGGGCTTATGCGACGTTTGACCGGGCGGTCCGGCACGGGTTGGAGATGGCGGACGCCGGGGCCGATCTGATTGATGTGGGCGGCGAATCGACGCGGCCGGGTGCACAGGTGGTGTCGCCTGAAGAGGAAGCCGGCCGGGTGATTCCGGTGCTCAGGGCCCTGGTCCGGGCCTTTGCCGGGAAGGCCGGTGGACCGGCGTTATCGGTGGATACGCGCAAGGCGGAGGTGGCGCAAGCGGCGTTTGAGGCCGGGGCGCACATCCTGAATGATGTGACGGCGCTGGAAGGCGATCCGGCGATGGTGGGGGTGGCGCGCGATTACGGGGCCGGGGTGATCCTGATGCATATGCAGGGTGAGCCGGCGACGATGCAGCAGGCGCCGCACTATACGGATGTGGTGGCGGAGGTGACCGCGTATCTGGCGGGCCGGGTTGCGGCGTTGAAGGCGGCCGGCATGAAGGGGGCCGCCCTGGCGGTCGATCCCGGGATCGGGTTCGGGAAAACCGTGGAGCATAACGTGAAGTTGATGGCAGGGTTGCCCTCGTTGGTGGCGCTGGGGCAGCCGGTGGTGGTGGGGGTGTCGCGCAAGAGCTTCATCAGCAAAATCACCGGGTGCGGGATGGCGGACCGGCTGGCCGGGAGTGTGGCCGGCGCAGTGTGGGCGGCGGGGCAGGGGGCTCACATCTGGCGGGTGCATGATGTGGCCGAGTCGGTGCAAGCAGCCCGGTTGGTGGAACGGCTCAGGGAGGAAACAGTGACGTGGAATGGATGAACCAGATGGTCTGGCCGGCGTTCAGCGGGATTATTGAAATCCTGGTGCTGGCTTGCGGGTTTTATTTCCTGCTCCTGTTTTTCCGGGAGACACGGAGCATCAAGGTCTTTCTCGGGCTGCTCCTGCTGCTCATGGCCCTGATTGCCATCACGAGCTTCTTCCATATCTATGCCTTGAACTGGCTGTTGCGGCAATTATCCGTCTATCTGGCCGTGGCCCTGCTCATCATTTTTCATCCTGAGATCCGGCGGGCCCTGGCGGAAATCGGGCGCTCCCCGTATCTCTCCTCGCCGGTGGATGCCCGCGGCCATGTTGACAGTATTGTGGAAGCGGTCATGTTGCTGGCCGAGCGGCGCATCGGCGCGCTGATTGCGATTGAGCGGACCGAGAGCACCAAGGCCATCCAGGAAACCGGTGTGCAGTTGGATGCCAAGGTCAATGCCGACTTGCTGGCCACCTTGTTTTTCCCCCATACCCCGCTTCATGATGGCGGGGTCATGATTGTGGGGAGCCGGATCGTGGCGGCCGGCTGCCTGTTTCCGCTGTGTCAGCAGCCGGAATTAAGCCGGGGTCTCGGAACCCGGCACCGGGCCGCCATGGGGTTGACCGAGGAAACGGATGCCATTGCCATTGTGGTATCCGAGGAGACCGGAACCATTTCCATCAGTACCCGGGGCCGGCTGAGTCGCGATTTTGACGAGGAACGGCTGCGGAAGTTTTTATCGGGCATTCTGATGAGTGGGGTTCAGACCGCCAGTTCCCGGTGGAGCCGGGCCCGCCAGCAGCTGGATCTGTCTCCAACCAGAATGGCCAAATCTGAAAATCAAGAGAGAGAGGCGGGCTCCCATGGCGGATAAACGACCCCTGCTCTGGAGACTCCTGCTCAATAACAAGCGGTTGAAAGCCCTGTCATTGTTGCTGGCAACGCTGACGTGGTACCTCATTCAGGATACCATCAGTTTTGAAATTGAAATTCCCGGGGTGCGTCTGGAGATCCAGGTTCAGGACGGGATGGCCATCTTGAACCAATCGGCCTCCACGGTGGACGTCATCTTCCGTGGCTCCCAGGATGATATCCAGCGGCTGGACGCGCGACGGATCCAGGCGTTAGTGGAGCTGACGGGGCCCTCGGGCGAGCTGTCCCATGAAATCGTCATGAAGCCGGGGATGATCAAGGGGATCCGCGGTGTGCGGGCCATCGCCATTCATCCCGAACGGATTCTCGTCAAATTGGACCGGCAGGCGGAAAAGCGGGTTCCGGTCAAGGGGCGGACGCTGGGGTCGCCCTTATTCGGTCAAGTCGAAGCGGTCACCTGCGAACCCTCGACGGTCCTTCTGCTGGGGCCGGCGCAGAAACTCAAGACCACCGAGTGTGTCTATACCCAACCGGTGGAGGTGGATGGGCGCGTGGAATCATTTATCCGCCGGACGGCTGTGCAGGCCCCGGGCGACAACTGGGTGGCGCGTATGGAGCCGATGGATGTTCAGGTGAAGGTCTCCATTTCCGGCAAAAGCGCCGGCCAGTTATGGAAGAATATCCCGGTCAGTGCGGTGGTGGAGTCGGGCAGTTCCCTGGTGGTGGATCTGGACCCCCTGAGCGTCGATGTGATCGCCACGGGGCGCATCGACACGTCGACTGCTGGTGAAAAGTTCCAGGTGCGGGCCTTTGCGGATTGCATCGGGCTGACTGTGCCGGGGGTATACACGGTGCCCGTCCACGTGAATGTGACGGGCGAGGCGATGGCGGTGGCCCGTCCGGATGTGGTGAAGGTGACAGTACGGTTGGCAGGAGATAAAAAGCTATGAAAAGTGCATGGTGTGTGGTGGTCTGGCTGGCGGGCGTGTTGGTCGCAGGGGCGGAGGGCACGTCCACCGCGACCGTGGTATCAGGTGAAGTCGCGGATTTGGTGTCCAGTGGCCGGGACTGTCTCCTGAACGGGAAAATGACAGAAGCCCTGGCCCTGTTTGAGAAGGCGTGCGCGTTGGATCCCGCCCATCCGGAGGCGGCGTTCGGCTTGAGTGCGGCCTACCTTGAGTTGAGGCGGTTCGACCAGGCCCTGCCCATGCTGGAGAAGCTGAACAGGACGGTTCCGGACAATCCCATGGTGAAAAACAATCTGGCCTGGGCCCTGCTCAAGGCCACGAATCCGAAACCGGAGAATGCCGCGCGGGCCGTCAAGCTGGCGCGGAGTGCGTTGCTGGACGTGCCCTCGGATTATTCCATCTGGAACACGCTCGGCGAGGCGTATTATGCAACGGGTCAGTTTGAGAAGGGGTTGAGCGCCGCGCAAAGTGGCTGGCGCCTGAGTCAGCTGGCGGGGGCGACCAATTCGCCCTGTCGTGAGCTGGTGGTGCGCTGCCGGAAGGCGGCGGGTGCGGCCTCCTTGGATCACGATAACGACCGGCCGTGATGGGAAAGGGCAGTATGGCAGACGTAAAATCCAATACCGGCAATGGGCTTCGCGAGGCCATGAGCATTGTGCTCCTGGCCGTGTGCGTGATTGTATTCCTGAGCCTGGTCTCGTATGACTGGCGCGATATGCCCCTGTTATGCGAGCCGGCGAATACGCCACCTGCCAACTTTATCGGACCCGGGGGCGCCTGGGTGTCGTTTATCCTCTTCGAGGCAGTCGGGCTTGGCGCCTATCTGATTCCGCTCTGGCTCCTCGGTTTCGGGATTGTCCTGATCTTCCACGGAATCGAGCATATCCGGGCCAAACTGCTCTGGGTGGCCCTGATGATGTTCTCCTTGACCTGTTTCCTGGAGCTTCATGCCGATTGGTTTGAGCCCCTGTTGTCCGCCTTGAACCTCAGTGCGGCGGGCGGTATTCCCGCCCAGGCGATCGCCCGGGTGTTAGCGGTCGACCTGTTCGGGAGTCTCGGGGCCGAGATTCTGGTGGCGGCGGTCTTCCTGGCCTCATCGGTCCTGTTCTTCGGGTGGGATGCCATTCTGCGGTTTACAGCCCTGTTGCATAACACGGCGGGAAAATTGGCGCACCGGGATGACCGCGACATGATGGATGCGCAGAAGCGGCAACCGGCCATCAAGGGCTGGAAACGGGAGCGGCTGGCGCGTGTGGCGGCCCGTGAGGAGGCCCGCCTCGAAGAGGATGAAGAGCAGCCCGAACAGGGTGAGTTGATCGTGGTGCCCGAAACGCCGCCTGTGAAAGAGCCACCGAAGCCGGTCGTGAAGCCACCGCCGAAGGTGAAGGAAAAGCCCGAAGCACCTCCCGTGAAAGAGCCCCTCAAGCCGGAGCCCAAGCCCAGGGCCGAGCCACCCCCCCCGGTGGTGGCGCCGCCCCCCGGTTCCTATCAGTTACCGCCCCTGTCCCTCTTGACCGAAGTGCCCTCGGACCGGCAGGCCATTCCCACGGATACGGATACGACGGGGCGGCTGATTATCCAGACGCTCGAGGAGTTCGGGATCAAGGCCGAACTGAAAAATGTGGAGCAGGGCCCTTCGGTGGCCCGCTATGAATTGATTCCTGCGCCGGGCGTCAAAGTTGAAAAAATCACCAACCTCAGCAACAATCTGGCCTTGTCGTTGAAAGCCACCAGTGTCCGGGTTCAGGCGCCCATTCCGGGGCGGGGAACCGTGGGGATTGAGGTGCCGAACCTCAGCACCAGTCCGGTCTATCTGCGCGAGATCCTGGAAGGACCGGCCTGGCAACCGCTCAAACAGGAAATCCCGATTGTGCTGGGGAAAGATGTCGGGGGCAATGACCTCGTGGCGGACCTGTCCACCATGCCGCACCTGTTGATCGCCGGGTCCACCGGCTCCGGTAAAACGGTCTGCATGAACTCGATCCTGGCGGGCTTGTTCATGTCGCGGACCCCGGAGCAGTTGCAGTTGATTCTGATTGACCCCAAGATTGTGGAGTTCTCGGTGTACAACCATCTGCCGCATTTGCTGGGCGCGCGGACGGAAGTGATCACCGATCCCAAGAAGGCGGCGGGCGCCTTGCGCTGGGCCATTACGGAGATGGAGCGGCGGTATAAGATCATGGCCAAGGCCGGGGTCCGCAATATCAAGAGCTTCAATTCAAGGCCGATCGAAAAGCAGCAGGCCCTGTTTGAGGGTAGCGAAGAGGTGGCCCGGCTGCCGGACCGGCTGAGCTATGTGGTGATCATTGTGGATGAGCTGGCGGATCTGATGATGACGGCGCAGGCGGAAGTGGAAAACTATATCGCCCGTCTGGCCCAGTTGTCACGTGCGGTGGGGATCCATATGATCCTGGCCACCCAGCGGCCCTCGGTGGATGTGATTACCGGGACCATCAAGGCGAATTTCCCCGCCCGTATCGCGTTTCAGGTGGCCCAGAAAAATGACAGCCGGACCATTCTCGATGCGAATGGCGCCGATAAGCTGCTGGGCCGGGGCGATATGCTCTTCCTGCCGCCGGGCTCGAGCAAGCTGACCCGCGCGCAGGGCGCGCTGACATCGGATGAGGACATCAACCGGATTGTCGGCTTTATCATGAAGCAACGCCCGCCTATGGTGGAGGAGAAAGAGGATGAGGCCCCTCCGCCCAAGGCGGCCATGATGCCGGGGCTCTCCGATGCGGGGGGAAGCGCGTCCGCGGGCAAGCCGGCGCCCAGTTTTGACGATATGATTGTCAAGGGGGGGGATGATGCCGAAGATGACCAGCTGCTGGAGATGTCCGTGCAGATCATCCGCGAAACCCAGCGCGCGTCCACCTCGTCGCTCCAGCGCCGGCTGCGCATCGGCTATACCCGGGCCGCCCGCATCATGGACGTCCTGGAGCAGCGCGGGATTGTGGGGCCAGCCAGGGGCTCTGATCCGCGTGAAATTCTGATTGATATGGATGGCGACATCCCCGGTAATACAGATTCAAAAGAGAAAGAACCGACATGAGCGAACTGCTTGCACCCAGAACCCCCGGCGCCGCCTTGCGGGCCGCCCGTGAGAAGCGGCATCTGAGCCTGACCGAAGTGGGCGAGGTGACGCGGATCAAAACACATATTTTGCAGGCCCTGGAGGAGGATGATTACAGCGTCATTCCCGCGCCGCTGTATGGAAAAGGCTTTATCAAGCTGTATGCCGAATATGTCGGGTTGGACCCGGCCCCGCTCATCCGGCACTACATCAGCCAGTATGCGCGGACGGTCCGGCCCACGCTGAATACCGAGATGCCTGCCCCGATGCCGGTGAATGACGGGCTTCCCCAGCCTTCACCCATGGCCCGGTTCCGCGAATCCAGTGGCTCGATGTTGACGGAGGTGGGAAATAATCTGGTCACCGCGCTGCAGGATATGCTGCATACCCTGATGGTGGCCGGGCGCCGCTTGAAGACGAAAGGGGTGCCGTCCGTCCGTTCCCGCATGTCCTCTCTGCGGGACCGTTCCGAGCCGGCCCCGATACCCGTTGGGAAAGTGGCCGCCCTGGTGGCGGCCGCCCTGGTGGTGGCCGTGCTGGTGGCCAGCATGTTTTATATGTTCACAGGCTCTAAACCCGCCCCGGTGGCGACGGGGGGGGCGGTGACGGTGCCCGCCAAGCGGCCCGCCTATTCCCAATCGTTGCGCCTTGCGGAGCCGCCACCGGCGCCCTACGCGAAGCTCAAGTAAGCCATGCCCGCTTCCTCCATCACGACCACCGTACCCCCCCGGCTCTCGGTCGGGTTCATCAGCCTGGGGTGTGCCAAGAACCTGGTGGATTCCGAACACATGGCCGCGGTGTTGCGCGCCGATGGCATCGGGCTGGCGCCTTCCCCCGAGGAGGCGGAGATCATTCTGGTGAATACCTGTGGCTTTATCGGTGATGCCAAGGAGGAATCCATCGACGCCATCCTGCGTGCCTGCGCCAGCAAGCAGACCGGGCCCTGCCGGGCGGTCATTGTGGCCGGCTGTCTGATCCAGCGCTATCAGGCCGAACTCCAGCGTGCGATGCCGGAAGTCGACGCCTTTATCGGGCTGGATCAATTGCCCCATATCGCCCAAGTGGTGCGCCGGCTTGCGGGCGGGGAGCGCCGGATCTATGATGTTTCGCTGGTTTCGAAAAAAGTGTTCAGCCCGCTACCCGGGCGCATTCTCCTGACCGGCGGGCCGTATGCCTACATGAAGATTGCGGAAGGGTGCAATCACCAGTGTGCCTTTTGTGCCATTCCCGGGATCCGGGGCCGCTACCGCTCCCGGAGCCTGAACGACATTGTAGCGGAAGCCGAGCGGTTGCTGGGGCAGGGGGTCCGCGAGTTAAATCTGATTTCGCAGGACACCACGCGCTATGGAAGCGACCGCCGCGCGGGGGAGGACCTTCCGGCCCTGCTGAAGCAGCTGGGTAAAATCGGCGGCCAGTTCTGGATCCGGCTCTTGTACGGGCATCCGGCCCATGTGAGCGATGAACTGCTGGAGACCATGGCGGACATTCCCCAGGTGTGCCGTTATCTGGATGTGCCGGTACAACACGCCCATGCCGATATGTTGACGGCCATGCGACGGGCCGGTGGCGCCAAAGCCGTGCGGGCCTTTCCGGAGCGGGCCCGTGCGCGGTTGCCGGGGGTGATCCTGAGAACCACCTGCCTGGTCGGTTTCCCGGGCGAGACTAGGGCCCACTTTAATGAATTGACCCGGTATGTGAGAGAGTATGAATTCGACCATCTGGGCGTGTTTGCCTTTTCTCCCGAGGAAACGACCGTGGCGGCGAAGCGGCCCGGGCAGGTTCCACACGCCACCGCCTTGCGCCGCCGTGAGGCGCTGATGGCCACGCAGCAGGAGATCGCGTTCCGGAAAGCCCAAGCCCACCGGGGCACGACGGATGAGGCGCTCTACCTGAAGCCACGCGGCAAAGGATTGTGGGAGGCGCGGTCCCGGGGGCAGGCCCCTGAAGTGGATGGCGTGACCCTGATCCGGCAAACCGGCGACGCGGTGCGCCCCGGCCAGCTGGGCGCGATCCGGTATACCGGATCGAAGGGCTATGATCTGAATGCGGTTCCTGATTGACACTGGGGCTATGCCCTTTGCACAATATCCAAATCATATGTCGGAAATAAACCTTCCAAATAAAATCACCGTGGGCCGGATCGGTCTGACCTTCCTGATGGCCGGCTTTCTTACCTCGGGTATTCCCTATGGGAAGACGCTGGCGTTGCTGACCTTCGGGTTGGCCGGGCTATCGGATTGGCTGGATGGGATGCTGGCGCGACGGCTCAACAAGATCACGGTTTTCGGGCAGCTGATGGATCCGCTGGCCGACAAGATCCTGGTGTGCGCGGCCTTTGTCAGTTTTGTGGCCATCGATCAGATTGTGCCGGCCTGGATCGTCATCACCATCATCAGCCGGGAATTCGTGGTGACCGGGTTGCGGCTGCTGGCGAGTCAGCAGGGGCGGGTGCTTCCCGCTGGTCCCTGGGGTAAGCACAAGATGATCTGGCAGACGATCACGATTGTCGTCATCATGCTGGGGTTGGCCTTGCAGGATGAAATCCTGCCACTGTGTCTCGGGGCCGGTTCCCATGCCCGATTCATTGCCGAGTACCGGATCTATTTTACCAATACGGCGATGTTCCTATCGCACGCCGTGGCGGCGTTGACCGCGATTTCCGGGGCGATTTACCTCTGGGATGGCCGTGATCTTTATATGGAGCACACCTGATGGCGCAAGACTGGAATATCAAAACACGATCGACCGCCTGTTCGGCGTGTCAGGCCGCCTTTGTCGATGGCCAGCCCTATCATACCCGCCTGATTTTCCTGGAGCATGACTACAGTCGCGGCGATTATTGTGAAGCCTGCTGGCGGGTGGAGGCGGCGGCCCAGCCGCGGTACAGTTCCTGGCGCGGGTTTTTCAAAATGCCCCCGAGCGAGCCGGATCACCGGATCAAGAAGGAAACCGCCGAGACGCTGCTCCGCAACCTGATCGAGGCGAATGACCCGGCCCAGGTCAGCGTCATCTATATCCTGGCGGTGATGCTTGAACGGCAGCGCGTGATGGTGGAACGCGAAATCAAAACGCTGGAGAACGGGACCCGTGTGGTGATCTATGAGCACAAGAAGACAGGGGAGACCTTTGCCATCACTGATCCCCAGTTGAAGCTCACTGCCCTGGATGCCGTCCAGAAGGATATAATGGCGTTGTTGACCACACCCGCTGAATCCGTGTAGGTATGTTTGATCTAAAAATAACGGGGGGGATGGTTCTGGATGGAACAGGGGGGCCGGCGCGCCGGACCGACCTCGGGATTACCGGGGACCGCATCCGGGCCATGGGAGCGCTTGAGAAGGCGGAAGCCCGGTCCGTTATCGATGCCGGCGGCCGTCTGGTGTGTCCGGGCTTTATTGATACCCATTCCCATTCCGACGCCTATCTCCTGATTGAGCCAACAGCCCCCAGCAAGGTCTACCAGGGCATTACCACGGAAGTGGTGGGGAATTGCGGGGCCTCCGCTGCGCCGTGTCTGGGCGAGGCGCATCTGGCCTCCGATTGGCAGCTTCACACCTATCCCGGCCACTGGCAGACGATGGCGGAATACCGGCAGGTGCTGGAAACCGTCAGGCCGATTCTGAATGTGGTTCCCCTGGTCGGGCATAATGTGCTCAGAGCCTCGGTTATGGGGTATCAGGGGCGTGCGGCGACGGACGATGAAGTGAAGGCGATGGAGCGGTTGCTGGAGCAGAGTCTGGATGACGGTGGACGTGGCCTGAGTACCGG
>JBIKMI010000177.1:0-5993 GCA_044359285.1 Kiritimatiellia bacterium | reverse complement strand
TCTCCGGTTGGCCCGCGTGGTGCAGCGCAAGGAGGGGATCTACACCTCGCACATGCGCAGCGAAAGTAGCCGGTTGATAGAGGCGCTCACCGAGACCATCGGGGTAGGGCAGGAGACCGGGGTGCGGGTTCAGGTGTCGCATCTCAAGACCTCGGGGCAGGGCAATTGGCATCTGATCGATGCGGCGTTGCAGACCATCGAATCCGCCCGGCAGTCCGGACTGGACGTGGCGGCGGATCGGTATCCCTATATTTCATCCTGCACCGAACTGGATGTCATTTTCCCCGATTGGGCGACGGAAGGCGGGCGCGAGGCGGAACTGGCCCGATTGCGGGATCCCGTAACCCGGGCCCGGTTGCGGGCGGAGTTATTGGCCAACCGGTCTGAACGCTCGTGGGGCACCATCACCATCGGCTCCACCACGGAAGCGAATATCCCTTACCGCGGCCTGCCCCTGGCCGAAGTGGCGGGGATTTTGAAGATGGACCCAGTGGATGCGGCCCTCCATTTGATTGAGACGGACCGGTTGATGACCAGTGCCTTCTTCCAGGGCATGAGCGAGGATAATCTCTGGCGGATCCTTGACCAACCCTGGGTGATGATCGGGTCGGATGCCTCCCTGCGCGCGCCCTGCGGCCCTTTGAGTCATGATTATCCGCATCCGCGCGCCTATGGCAGTTTCCCGAAATTCCTGCGGGCCGCGTTGGACGGCCGGACGGTGGCCCTGCCTGAGGCGGTGCGAAAAATGACCTCCTTGCCGGCCACGCAATTCCAGCTTACGGCGCGGGGCGAGTTGCGTGAGGGCTATCTGGCCGATGTGACCGTATTGGATCCCGGCACTTTGAAAGACCAGGCCTCCTTCAAGGACCCGCACCGTTTTTCAGAAGGCATTACGCACCTGATTGTGAACGGGCAGACGGTGATGGCGGAGGGCCACTTGACCGGCGCCCGCCCCGGCGCCTGGTTGTAATTCTGAATCCTGTCTTCCTATTTTGCTGAATCCAGGGCGCGGCGGATGGCTTCGGCCAGCTGGCGGAGAATCAACGGCTTCATCAGGACTTCCTGCACGCCCGCCTGAAGCAGCTCCTGATCGTCCACGTTCCGGCTGAAGCCGGTGCAGATCAAGGAGGGGATATTTGAGCGGATCATGTGGATCTCGTGGATCAAATCCATGCCGGTCATGCCGGGCATGATCTGGTCGGTGATGACAAGGTCAAACTGACTGGGATCCCCGCGGAAAATGGTGAGGGCGTCCGCCGACCCCATGCAGGTGACCACTTTGTATCCCAGCGACGTCAGCATCTGGCTCGCCATCGTGGTGATCCCAAGCTCGTCGTCAACAAACAGAATCCGTTCCGTGCCGCCTGGAATCTTGGTTGCCACCGCGTCAGAGATGTCGGCCGCCTGCTCCAACAGCGGCAGCACGACATGGAAGGTGGTTCCTTTGCCCACTTCACTTTCAACAGTAATCGCGCCCTGGAGGGCGGAGATGATTCCATGGACCACCGCCAGACCCATGCCGGTGCCCTCCCCGCTGCGCTTGGTGGTAAAGAACGGTTCAAAGATCCGGTCCTGAACATTGCGATCCATGCCGTGCCCGCTATCCTTGACCAGGATTTCAACATAGGTACCGAACCGCAGGCGTGAAAGCGAGCCGCGCGTGCGGCTATTGATGCTTAATTGGCGAATGCCGATCTCCAGTGTGCCACCCTTCACTTTCATGGCGTGAATGGCATTGGTGCACAGGTTCATGATGACCTGGTGCATCTGCGTGGGATCCGCCTTGACGATATCCCGCGCCGCTTCAATTGTCAGGCGAAGTTCAATGGTGGGGAGCACCGAACCGTGAAGCAACTGCGTCACCTCCTTGACCAGCGGGATCAGGCGGATCGGTTTGATCTCATGCTCGGTTTGCCGGCTGAAGGTGAGGATTTGCTTGACTAGATCCTTGGCCCGGTGACTGGCCTTGAGAACCTCTTCAAGATTGGCCTGGATGGGGTCATTGGGCGTCAGGGTGATCATTGCCATTTCCGTATAGCCGATAATCGGGGTGAGGATATTGTTGAAATCATGGGCAATGCCGCCGGCCAGGGTCCCGATGGCTTCCATCTTTTGTGCCTGGCGCAGAACTTTTTCATTCTGGCGGAGGGAGTCTTCGGCACGCCGCCGGTCGCTAATGTCCAGAACCTGGAACATGAACCCTTTCGGATTGAATTCGTCATCCAGCCCGAGATTAGTGACCTGAACATCAAAGCTGCATTTGCCGGTCCGGGCCGAGACGAAGCGCTTCTCGGTCCGCATGAGGTCGAAATCAATCATCGTTTCGAGCCGGATGGTGCCGCCCTTCATCAGGGTCTGGAAATTTTGCTCCTCGAGATCCTTCAGGGTGAGCAATTTTGCTTCGGCGAAATGGGCCCGCTCGCTGAAGCCGAACATGGCCAGGGCGGCCTGGTTGACATCAACCAGATTATGTGCGGGGTCGAAGAGGGCAATACCAATAGGGGCCCGGGTGAAAAAGTCAAGGAAGCGACGTTCCCGGTCCTGTATCGCCTGCTTTGACTTTTGGCGGATGGTGATGTCATGGGCGGTATAATAAACAACCGGCTGCTGGTTGTGCTCGAGGATCTTGATGGATAATTCAACCGGAAATTCACTGCCGGATTTGGTGCGCAAGGCCGACTCAATGGTGAGTGTTTCCGCGGGTTGAGCTACGCCAGAGGCGTCCGGGAGGCGCGCGTTGCGCCAGGCGGACAGGAGTTTGGCATAACGCGGGGCGGAATGGCTGTCAGAATAGAGCTCGATTTGTTTCAGGGTAAGGGCGAGCAGTTCCTGGCGGGTGTAGCCCAGCCGGAGGCAGGCCGTGGCATTCACCTCAATAAACTTGCCGGCGGCACCCTTTTCATCCACTCCATGCACCAGAATGAGGTCAGGCGTATGGTTCAGAAGGGTTTGACACCAGTTTTTAAGGTCGTGGGTGGTGGCTTCACTGGTGATGAGGTCCTGGGTGGCCTTGAGCAGTTGCCGGTTGGCGGCGCTCAGCTTTTCCACCTGCTGTCCGGTAGATCTGCGGGACAGGAAGAGCCCTGCAAAAAACAAGCCGGCCATAAGAAGAATAGCGGAGACGATCAGCCATCCCGTCACGAGCAGGGGTGAGCGGGGTTTCTCATATTCGGTCCAGTGCTCCAGGGCCTTGTAGTAAATGGAATCAGGCTGTAGTTTGAGTTTAATCAGATCCCGGTCGATGGCTTGGCGCAACTGCCAGTTACGGTCACGATACACGGCGCAACGGAAATCGGCGGGGGCGGCGACCGTCGGCGTCGCCGCAAGGCCAAATTTCCGGCAATAAAGATTTCCAAAAAGGTAATCGGTGAGCCCTGCGTCTGCTCGTCCGGTGGCCACCGCCTGAAAGACCTCGTCATAGGAGCGCATCTTAATCAATTCATAACGGATATCTGAAGCCTTGAGAAAATCGAGAAAAGACTGGGAGTAGATATCTTCACGGACGAGGGCAAGGGTTTTTCCCTGTAAATCCTGAAACGAGGGGAGCAGCGTGTTTTTTGGAATATAAATTGATGCAAACGAAGCCAGGAAGCTGGCTGAATAATCAAGTTTTGCGGACCCGTTAATAGAAGGTGTTACGGGAAGGACCAGATCGATATCCTGTTTCGCCAGGCGGTCCATGAGATTGGAGCGACTATCCACGGAGTAGGTCAGCGTCCAGTTGTTCCGCAGGGCGATGTCATTCAGGACATCGATGAAAAAGCCCTGGGGTGGCTGGCCGGGTCGTCCCTCAATGGTCATCGGGGGCTGAATGCAGATTCCGACCTTTACGGGGATCGCCCCCAGGGGGAGTGTTAACGAGGCCAGGCCGCACAGGACTATGGTTGCCAGTTTCATCATGGAACGCTTAAAATGCCACCCACCTTTCTGGTGGAAACATAACAGAAAGGCGGTGGGTGAGACAAAACTATTTGTGTGGTCCCTCGAGCTGGGAAATCGCCCGTTTCAGGCAGGATTTGTCAATGATCCATGTCCCCGCCACATAGCCGGCAAGAAGGGCGTTATCACAGACGGCATTGATGAGGCGCGGGATCCCCTCGGAATAGCGGTAAACCAGCTGAAGGGCCTTGGCGTCGAAGCGCAAGCGGCCGTCTCCGCCGGCCGTGGTCAGACGGTGGCTGATATAGCTGCCGATTTCGTTTTCATCCAGGGGGCCGAGATGATAGCGGACGGTAATGCGTTGCCGCAGCTGTCGCAGGGTCGGGTTGTTCAGCATATCGCCCAGTTCCGGTTGGCCGATGAGCACGATCTGGATCAGCTTCTGATGGGTGGTTTCCAAATTGGAAAGCAGGCGGATCTGCTCCAGCAGTTTCAAAGACAGGATCTGGGATTCATCGATCAGGAGGGCGACATTCTCCTTCGCCTCCGATTTTTCCAGCAGAAACACATTCAAAGTCTCGATTAGTTTCAGCATATCCTTGCCGGCTGTTTTCAAACCGAAATCATGAAGAATAGCCCGGATGAGTTGCGCCTCCGTGAGACAGGGATTAAGAATAAGGGCAGTTTGGACATTCTGTCCGAGTTCAGCGAGGACGGCGCGGCAGAGGGTGGTCTTCCCGGAGCCGACTTCACCCGTGAGCTGGATGAACCCTTTCCGTCCGCGGATCCCGTACATGACATGGTTATAGGCTTCGCGATGCTGGCGCGACATGAAGAGATAATGGGGATCCGGCGTGATATTGAACGGCGGTTCCTTCAGTTTATAGAAATCAAGATACATGGCACTCCCCGGGACTCCCCGGAGACTGCCATAAAGGACTGAGTAAAAGCCAGAGTCTTTTGAGTGACGTGGCGCCTACTTTTGCAGGTTCTCGTTGGTTTTCTCTAAAGCGGCTCGAATAGTGGCAGAAGAACAAGCTTGACGCGACCCAAGGCGTTTTAGCATCCTTCCCCCTTCAAATGGCAAAGGGCCATTTCTTTTCTCCTGCCGGATTGTGTAATGGTAGCACAGCAGACTCTGACTCTGCTTGTCTAGGTTCGAATCCTAGTCCGGCAACCAATAGGAGAAGAGAAGCCCCCTGTTTACCCATCCACAACCCCCTTTTCTGCAAGATGTTGTGATCATCAGATGATTTCATCACCCGCCCTGTCACTCTATGTCACCTTATGTCATTCGGTGTCATCTCCCGCTTAAATGGTACATAAACGGTACAATGATAGGGGGGGGTAGTGGAAATGGGGAGGGGGATTGCAGGTTTAAGGGCTCACCAGCTGTTGTTCCTTGCCAATCTGAATCTGGGCTTGATCCAATGAAAAATCTTTCCGCTTTGCTGGTGCTATCCATTTATTCCTGAATCCCGGATCCTCGTCGCGATCGCTCGTCCAGTCACTGAGACAGCCAGCCTTATTGAAAATGTAACTTGGGGGACCTGAGCGTAGAAAGGCAAACGCTCCAGCCCTTTGCAGGAGAGTCCACTGGGGGGTAAGTTCGTAAAACTCCTGTGAACTGATGATAAGAACTGAAACCTGATAGTTCAGACCCTTCGATCTGATGAATTCACCAAGAGAATGGATGGCTGGCGGTGGGGTGAAGGATCTTTCAATGGCGGTGCAAACATGCATATACGTGAGGAATGTGATGCACAGGCAGGCCATTATGAATCCTGCAGTTTTGTTTTTCCTGAACACCAGCCATGCACCTATGCCCCACACAATAGGAATCATTATTAAGATTATTATGACTGAAAATCTCATTATTGCCTTATTACCGAAAATAGCCAGAATGCTGTTGTCTGATTGTCCCCTTCATTCCCATCAGTGATTCTCTTTCCATATATGACCGCACGAGTTGCATGTGCATTCTCTCTTGAACCACGGCAAAGGGAAGCCAATAAGCAACAGGGACAAAAATACAGACCTTTTGGCTTTCTGACCGTACTCCACAGAGTCTGATCCGCACTTCGGACACGTGAAGATGCCTCTGTCTGCCTGGG
>JBIKMI010000173.1:0-6169 GCA_044359285.1 Kiritimatiellia bacterium | reverse complement strand
ATTGTGGGACGAATACCGATTTTTGGAAAACCGCCGATCCATGTTGTCATTTGAATTGCTCCTGGGTTGCTTGTTCATGTCATCCTATCATGGGGCGGATGAGTGCCAATGGCCTGCATTGACGGATAAATGTCATTATTTGACTTTATTTTTACCTTCAATTCTGGTAGAAGAGAAGACTCGATGAAAACAGAGCCTCCCTATTTCAGTGATCAGGTGGTTTCGGCGCAGCGGTTCTATTTGCGCCTGACGCCTGCCGATCCGGCACCGCTGACGGTGATCAGTGGCGGGGTGGAGCAATGCCGGCCAGAATACACGATTCACCGGACGGGCTTTCCCCATCCGCTCATTGAATTTGTGGCCCGTGGGGCGGGGCGGCTGACCCTGCGGGGGCGAAGCCATTCCCTCACGACGGGGACGGTGTTCACTTACAGCCGCGGGATGGAGCACCGCATCACCTGTGAGCCCGGTCAGCCCCTGATGAAATATTTTATGGTGTTGAGCGGGAAGGCGGGGCGGGAGCTCATGCGGGAGTGCCAGCTGTCGCCTGGCTCGGTGGTGCGGGTGGGGCAACCTGAGCAGGTTCAGCAGATCTTCGATGATTTGATCCGGCACGGCCGGGATGATCATCCCGACCGCCACCGGATGTGTGCCGTGGTGGCGCAATACCTGATCATTAAAATCGGAGATCTGGCGATGCCCTGTGGTGAGGCCTCCACGTCACGCGCCTTTGCCACCTATCAGCGGTGCCGGCAGTATATCGGCGACCATTACCCGACGTTGCGGAACCTGAACGAAGTGGCCGTGGCCTGTCATGTCGATCCAGCCTATTTATGCCGGCTGTTCCAGCGTTTCGGCCGGGAGCAGCCCAGCCGCTACCTGCTGCACCTGCGGTTGAACCGGGCCGCCGAGTTGATCCAGAACTCAGGCCTGATGATCCGGGATGTGGCCGAACAACTGGGATTCAGCGATCCATATAATTTCTCGCGGGCCTTCCGCCGCGCCTTCGGAGTTCCTCCGGGTCATCTCCGTAAACCCTAGCCGGGGTTTCCCGGGCAAATATTCTGCCATCGTGTAAGCGACATGTGATTGGCGACGTAATCAGTCTTGTTATTAGGCAGGACTATGGTACAAAACTTGAGATTTTAGAAATCCAAAACGAGGAGAACAGGTATGGGTGCGATGAAAAATAGTGGACTGCTGGCGTTGCTGGGGCTGATTTCTTTTGCGGGTATGGGTCAGGCGCAAGAGCCGGTGCTGGATATTCAGGCACCCGCCACGGCCCCTATTTTGGAGGCCCCGCCCGTGGCCCCGGTCGAGGTCCCCGTGGTTCATCCGCCCGCGCCGGTGTCAAAGCCCGCGCCGGTGCATGTGGATCCCACTCATGTTGCCGTCCCGCCTGTTGCCCCTGTGGTGGTGCATACGGCTACGAATGCGCCCGTTCATGTCGTCACGAATGCGCCCGTCCCGCATGTCGTGTTAGCGCCCACCAATCAGGTGGCGGCCCCGGTGGTAGAAGGGGTATCGATCGAGGAAGGACAGACCTTCTTTGTGGACACCTGGCAGCACCCCTCCTTTCAGGTGGGTACCCGTTTCCTGGATGTGCAGTTGCAGGATAAGACACGCGGTGAATCGCGCAATGGCTCTTTCGTCGGCACCATCACCGAAATCACTGAAGAACAGGATCATTCGCCGGACAAGCTTTATGCGCAGGTTCGCGTGCCCAAGACGTTTTTATGGGTGGGTGTGAGTTATGACCATGTCCGGGCGCAGACGATGGACGACAGCAATGGCGACGGGGTGGCCGATACCAGTGGTGGGGATGGGTCGGTGGATATCGCCGGGTATATTCCCTATCTCCAGGCTGTTTGGGACAATCAAACACGGTTTACCCCCTACCTTGAAGTGGGCTATGCCTTCTATCAGTGCGAGTTTGACGAGCTGCCAAGCTGGTCCAGTGGGGGGCGCAAGGTCATGAATCTCGACTCCACCACCGGCTTCGAGCTGGCGGGTGGACTGGGCATCCGGCTTTATAAGAATCTTTCGGCCGATCTCTATGTCCGCCAGATGCAAGTGGATGATATCACTGGCGAATATCTCATGGACGGTCGCAAGCAGTCCGACATCATCTTTACGATGAGCTATACCGCCTTCGGGGCAGGGCTGAGCTGCCGGTTCTAATGTGATCAGGTCTGCCTGTTTCACCTAAAAAGAACAGTTCCATCGCGTGGTAGCGCGACCGGACTGTTCTTTTCCAGGCCGGACAATTATTTGAGCAGTCCCACCTGTTTCAAGCACTCGGCCAATTTTTTCTTGTTGGCGTCGGTGGTTTCGCAGAGGGGAAGTCGATAGGTCTCTTCAATCAGCCCGGCCATGGCCATGGCGGCCTTGATCGGGATGGGGTTGGTGTCAATAAAGATATCGGTGAAGAGCCGGTAGTATTTCATGTGCAGGGCGCGGGCTTCATCCCAGCGTCCGGCGGCGGCGGCATGCACCATATCCGCCACGGGCTTGGGCGCGATGTTGGAGGCCACACTGATAACCCCCTTGGCGCCCAGGATCATCATGGGGAGAGCCAGGGAGTCGTCGCCGGATAACACGGTGATATTGCAGGCGCTGAGAATCTGGCTGACGCGATCAGCACTGCCGCCGGCTTCCTTGATGCAGACGATTTTCGGATGCTTGGCAAGGCGGGCGATGGTCGCCACTTCGATTTCGCGGGCCGACCGGCCGGGAACATTATACAGCACCACGGGCAGGCCCAGATCGGCCACCGCGGAGAAGTGGCGGTACAACCCCTCCTGATTGGGCTTGTTGTAATAGGGGGTCACCTGAAGCGTGCCATCGGCACCGGCCTTCAGGGCATGACGGGTCAGTTCCAATGCCTCCGAGGTGGAGTTGGCGCCGGTGCCGGCAACCACCTTGACCTTGCCGCGGCAGGCGGCAATGGTGACTTCAATGATTTTCTCGTGTTCATGTACGTCCACGGTGGGGGATTCCCCGGTGGTTCCCACGGGCACAATGCCATCGATGCCGGCCGCGATTTGCATGGCGATCAGATCACGCAGTTTTTCATAGTCCACACTCCCGTCTTTATTGAACGGTGTGACGATGGCGGTATAGGCTCCTGTAAACATGGTACTCTCTCCCCTTGTGTTGAGACGGGACGATAGACCATCCCGCCGTGAATCGCCAATAAAAAAATTACTTCAGCGCTTCGCCGCGGATCAGATCTTCCCAGGTCTCGCGCTGCCGGATCTGGGTGGCTTGATCGCCATTGACCATGATTTCGGCAGCACGGGGACGGCTGTTGTAATTCGACGACATGGAGAAGCCGTAGGCCCCGGCGCTCAGCGCCACCACCAGGTCGCGATCTTTCACATCCGGCAGTTCCCGGTCCTGGGCCAGAAAGTCGCCGGACTCGCAGATCGGACCCACCAGGTCGCCCGTCACGGTCTTGTCCGTGGCGTTGACCGCCAGGATTTCGTGATAGGCCTGATAGAGCGAGGGCCGGATCAGGTCGTTCATGGCCGCATCCACGACAATAAAGGTTTTGAAATGGCTTTGCTTCACATATTGCACACGCGTCACCAGAATGCCGGCATTGCCGACGATACTGCGGCCGGGCTCCATCACCACCTGAAGGCCCAGTTCTTTCAACGTGGGCACCATGATGGCGGCAAAGGCCTTGGGATCCATCGCCTGCTGATCCGGCTTGTAGTTGATGCCCAGTCCGCCGCCGATATCAAGGTATTTGAACGTGGGATATTTGGCTTTGAGCTGACGGCAGAAGTCCGCCACCTTGGCCAGGGCCTCGCCGAACGGCGCCGCATCCAGAAGCTGAGAGCCGATGTGCATGTGCAGGCCGGCGATCTCGATATGCGGCAGGGCGGCGGCCATCGTGTAGGCCTGCATGGTGCGCTCGAAATCGAGGCCGAACTTGTTTTCCTTCTTGCCGGTGCTGATGTACTTGTGGGTCTTGGGGTCCACATCCGGGTTGACGCGGAAGGCGATCCGGCCCGTGACGCCGAGCCGCTTGGCGCATTCGGAGATGCGCAGGGCTTCCGGCTCGGACTCGCAGGTGAAAAAGGCGATCTGTTCGGTCAGGGCGTATTCAATCTCCTCGCGTGTCTTGCCGACGCCGGCAAACACGATGGTGTTGGCCTTGGCGCCCGCGCGCAGGACGCGGAACAATTCGCCGCCGGACACGATGTCAAATCCGGCACCGGCTTCAGCCAGCGTCTTGATGATGGCGGCATTGCTGTTGGCCTTGACGGAGTAGCAGATCAGCGGCTTGACTTCCGTCATGGCTGAGGCAATCGCCTGATAACGCTCCTTGAGATGCGCCTGGCTGTAGACATAAAGGGGGGTGCCGTAGCGACGCGCCAACTCTTCCACGGAGACACCCTCGGCGAACAATTTTCCAGATCTATAAGTAAATGCCTGCATAACTTCCTTTGTCATTTGTTTTGGAGCGTGAATAGGTATCAAAAGAGGTCGGGAATGTCAAAAGCAGGAACAAGGCAGTTCCTGCGGGTTTTTAGGCTGTAGGCTGTAGACTGTTAGGAAAAAGCCACTTTCTGCCGTTTTACCTAATAGCCTAAAGCCTAAACCGCTACAGACTCGGTGGCCCCATGGGCTGCTAATGATTCTTGCTCAGCTCATCCATGCCCAGACCAAGGCCGTTGGAACCACTTGCATGGTGGCATTATCCCAGCCATGCGGTGAAACGGCTTCTGCCAAGGAAGAAGCGCCGGCAATCGCCAAAACCTTAAAGAGCCCCCACTGGCCCGGAATAATCTGGGGGGATAGGGCGGCCGCCAGTGTCAGGGCGACGCATGACATCACGAAGACGGCAGCGGAGCCTTCCAGTGTGCGTGTCGCCGGGACAGAGGAGAGCGACTTCACGCGATAAGGATGCTTCCCCAAAAGCGTCCCTGCAGGTTCCCCGATGGCATCACCCAGTCCGGTTACCAGATAGCCAGCAATGGCGAGAGGGCCGAACACCATGGCGCTGAACAAGCCCCCGGCAAGGGTTGTGAAATAGGGGACGAGTATAAAAAAACTTCTGTGCGGCTCATCTTTTTCCCTGGCCATGGCCTCGTACAGAATGTGACCGGGCCCTTTCCAGACTGCATAGAAAACCGCCACTGTGCAGGCGCCCCCGAATAGGCAGACCGCAGATGTTCCCGCTAGCCATTGAAGCATCGCGACCGTGCTGAAAATAAGAAAATGGAAGACCTTGCGTGTGTATCCGGTTCGTATTCCGCGTTGCTTCAGTTTCCCGGCAAACCAGAGGGCGGTAAAAGACCACACGACGCCCAATGGCCCGCCCAGCATGAGCGCTTTCCAGGAGGGAAAGTTCTCAATAAAGAATTGCAAGGATCTGTCTATTAAGAAGTGCATCGTGCTTTACCTTCATGGCCAGAAAAGGCCCCTCACCCTAGCCCTCTCCCTCAAGGGGCGAGGGAAAAGAGCGATAGGATGATGGCTTGCTAAAGCTTATGAATATTGATGAATCTGAAGCGCCAGAGGAGCCAGAGGGCCGGAAGGATTAGCCAGACGGCCAATGGCGCGGGGGCTTTCTCTGTTTTTGTATTGTCGAACTCCAGGGCGTGATTGGCGTTCAGGGATTGTTTTTCCTTGCGCGCCAGGATTACCTCTTGCGACTGGGTTTCCAACACGATGAACGCCGCCTCCGGGATGAGCAGGCCTGCGGTGCGTGTGTCTTTGATCAAGTCCAGCAAGGCGGCATCCACGGCGGCCGGGGTCCAGACCAGGGCACGATGACGTGACCAGAGTGAGAGTCCTGCAAGATAGGCCGGGTCGTGGCAGACGGTGGGGGCTTCGAGATTTTCAAACTGTTTGGCGGCGGGATTCCAGACTTGCCAATTCGCCGGGGCCTCGGACGTCGGGGCAAAAATAAGCGAGTTTCTGCCGGTACTCACCCAGGTCGTCAGGGTGCCATGGCGCAAGGCCACGATGGCGGACGGGATAAACTCGGTGAGTTGAGCCGGGGTGGGCGTCGCGTCATGAAACGAGACGCGGTTCCAGCCATGGCTGTCCAGGAGTGCGTAGGCAGGCAGGTCAGGGGCCAGTCGGACAAAGGGTGCCAAACTGATGGAATGCACCGGACTGGAGCCGGGTGCCGGAATGACCAGAAAGAGTG
>JBIKMI010000376.1:0-6200 GCA_044359285.1 Kiritimatiellia bacterium | reverse complement strand
CCATGCCCTGGAGGCGATCTATCCCATCCTTGGCCCCGGTTTTCTGTCGGTCCGCAACACCGGGACCGTGGAGCGCAACGTGGTGCACCTGAAGCACCAGTCGGGGGTGGATGCGGTTGTGATCGCCAACGCGGATATGTACGGCAGCTTCGGTTGCCTGCAATTGTGCGGGACGGCGGGGTATGTGCAGACTGCGTTCAAGGACTCCTTCTTTTCCTTCAAGGCGCAGTTGGCTGCGTTCATCGAGTACCTGCGCACCGGCGTGCGGCCGTTCCCGTTCGAGGAGACCGTCGAGTTGATGAAGCTCGTCATCGGCGGCATCCGCAGCCGCGAAGAAGGCGGGCGGGAAGTGGGGATTGAGGCGGGAAGCGTGAGGAGTGAAACGTAAAACGTGAGGTGTGAGGTGTGAAACGTGAGATGTGAGACGTGAAATGTGAGGAGTGAGAATGGTGATGAAAGTATTCTTGTTGAATGCCTCGTTGGCGATGCTGCCGCCGCAACCCGGCGGGCCGGCGCCGACGTTGCTGCTCTTTGCCTGGTCCGGGCCGGATACCTTGGCCACCGAACCGTATTGCCGGGTCGGCCGGTTGCTGCACGCGCAGGGGTGGAATGTGGTCTCGCTGGACCTGCCCTGTCACGGTGATGACCGGCGTGCGGGCGAGGCGGAGGAACTGGCCGGCTGGGCGGCGCGGGTCAAGGCGGGGGAGGACATTGTCGCTGCCTTCCAGAAGCGCGTGAACGATGTGGTCGGCCATCTGGTGACGACGGGTGTAACGGATCCCACGCGCATTGCCGCCGCCGGTACCTCGCGCGGCGGGTTCATGGCCTTTCAGGCGGCCGCCGGGAACCCGCTTATCCGGGCCGTGGCCGCGTTCAGCCCGGTCACGGACCTGCTGGCCTTGAGCGAGTTTGCCGGTCAGGATGAGAACCCGCTTGTGAAGCGCCTGGCGCTGGTGAACGCGGCGGAGGCTCTGGCCGGTCGCGCCGCCTGGAGCACGATCGGCAATGCCGATGAGCGGGTGGGCACGGATAAGGCCGTCGCCTTTGCCGAGGCACTGAAGAACGCGGCCCTCGCGCAGAAGCTGTCCCCGCGCGTCACGCTGCGCGTCCTGCCCACACCGGGACACGCCAGCCTTCCCGAATGGCACGACGACGCGGCGCTGTGGATCGCTAAGGTTTGCGGGCGAAAGAACTCGACGAAACCTGTCGAAACCTGTCGGGTCCTGTCGAGACCTATCGAGAGGTTTCGACAGGCATCGGGAGGCATCGATAGGCCTCGCCAACAACGAAAGGAACAACCATGAACCACACACTACTCGCCATTGACGACGTTTCCCTGCCGCTGCGCAAGAATGTATGCCTGTATTTGAGCAAGCCGACCGTGCGCCAAGAGCCAGTGCTGACGCCGAGTCCGGCGGATAGCAACATGCCGGACAATTTGGCGACGCACTCTTTTTCGAGGCGGGTTGTGAGGTGAACGCCGAGGCCGGGAAGCGAGAAGCGTGAAGACGTGTCGAAACGAAGCGGAGATGTGAAAAGTAAGGAGTGAAGTATGATTATCGACAGTATTCAGAATCGGGCGCGGTACGAACGGCTTGGAACAGGGATCGCCAAGGCCCTGGAGTATTTGGCGCGGACGGATGTTTCAAAAGTGGCGACCGGACGTTACGACCTTGACGGCGACAACGTGTACGCGCTCGTGCAGCGCTATGACACCAAGCCGCGCGAGAAGGGCGTGTGGGAAGCGCATCGCCGCTATATCGACGTGCAATTCGTGGCCAGCGGCGTCGAGAGCATGGGGTATGCGCCCATCGGCAGTCTGACAGTGACCCAGCCGTATGCGGCGGACAAGGATTGCGTACTGCTCGCCGGCACGGGCGACTTCGTCACGGCGGCGGCCGGGACATTCGTCGTGTTCTTCCCCGAAGACGCCCACATGCCGTGCCTGGCCTGCGTCGCGCCGCAGGCGGTGTGCAAGGTCGTCGTCAAAGTCGCCGTCTGAGCAGGTGGGGCGGCAGGTGGGATGAGGCGGGAAGAGTGAGGCGTGAAGACGTGAGGCGTGAAGATGGAGAGCGGAATGGTGAAGATAGCGTCGTTTTGTCGGAAAGGAAGTATAAATGGATTGTCTTAAGACCTTGCTCGCCCGGCCTGAGCCGGTGACGTGGCTATTTCTCGGCGACAGCATCACCCACGGTGCCTTGCACACCTACGGAGAGCGCGACTATACGGAATTATTTCGGGAGCGCGTTCTTTTTGAGCGGGGGCGGCGGCGTGACGCGGTGATCAACACGGCCTACAGCGGGTACACCACCCGCGATCTGCTAGTGGAGTACGACCTGCGCGTGGCCCGATTCAGCCCCGACGCTGTCTTCATCATGATCGGAATGAATGACTGCTGCGGCCAGCGAGTGCCACTGGCCGAGTTCCAGCAGAACCTGCGCGAGTTGGCGGGTCGGATTCAGGCGGGCGGCGGGTTGCCCGTCCTGCAAACCACCTGCCCGGTGATCGCCGGCAAGGCGCCCGGTCGAGAGGAGCATCTGCCCGCGTACATGGACGCCGTCCGGGAGACGGCGGTTGCGCTCGGGGTACCGCTTGTGGACCACGCGGCCGACTGGGAAGCCTATGGTGAACAGCGGCGGTACTATCTCATGTCCGATCCGTTTCATCCCAACGCCCACGGACACCGCGCCTTGGCCCACTACCTGTTCCGTGTTGCCGGCCTGTGGGATGACGCATCATGCGTGTGCCGGCTGTTTGTGCCGTGAGATGTGAGGACGTAAAACGTAAAACGTGAGGCGTGAAGCGTGAGACGTGTGTCACGTCCTGATTTCGATTTGACACTTTATTGATGTTTCTTGACACAGTCATATGATTACACAAAGCAGAGTGGTTGAGTCCAGGCGAGGCCCCCAGCGGGGGCCGTTGCCTGGCGGCGTGGGCGTGGGCCGTTGGCTGGGGAGCGCCATGCCGAGGGATCCAGCCCACATGCAACACGCAGTCCTGCCTCGCCGCGTGGAGCCCGTCCCCGTAGGGGTGGCCCGAAGGGCCAAGGGCGGAACGCGGCGAGGCAGGACTGGGACCCCGTATCTTTCATGCCGCCTCCGCGTGGACATCGGCTGGAAAGCGATAGTTCAAGCACAGGTGAGGCCGCCGGTGATTGTAGAGCCAAACCGCCTGCTGGAACGCGGCCTTGGCTTGCGCCTTTGTCCGGAACGTGCAATCCATTTCGTATTCCTGCTTAAGGATGCCATTGACTCGCTCAGCCAAAGCGTTTTCGTAGCAATGCATAACCTCGGTCATGCTGATGGGCATGTCTCGAGCCTGCAGCCGTTCGACATAATCGTGGCAACAGTATTGGGTGCCCCGATCCGAATGGTGGATCGGATGTTTGTCCTTGGGCATTTCGCTCAACGCCAGATCCAAGGCCCTCAGGCAGCCCTCTGCCTCCAGGGTGTCCCCGATGTAGTAGCCAACAATCTTGCGCGAATACGCGTCGGTGATCAGCGACGCATAGAGAAACCCTTCGGCGGTACGAATGTATGTCAGGTCGCTCACCCATGCTTCATTCGCGGCCATCAAGTCTCGTCCTGTCAACAAGTTGCGAAAAACGGGCAGGCTGTGCCGACTATTAGTCGTGTGTGGTCTCCCGGGCTTGGGCACAACCAGCAGATCGTTTTCAGCCAACAATTCAAAGAATCGATCACGTCCCACGTTCACGCCTGTTTCCTCAAGATCCTTTTTCAACAAAAACAACAGCTTTCTCCCACCCAGCCGGGGTTGCATCTGCCGCTCACGCCGCACCAACTCCAGAATCAACGCCTCATCCACCTCTCGGCGCTGGCGAAGCCGCCGTGCTGCATAGTAGTTCTGACGGCTCATCCCGACTCGATCACAAAGCTCGTTGACTCTAATCCCCGCTTCTTTGGCGCCTCCGTCAACCACCTTGTTTACCGCTTCCCAGCGTGCTTTTTTTTAAAGTCATCCACGTCCTCGATGCCGGCGGCCCGACAGGCAATCCGCAAATATGCACTGTCCAGCCGCGAGTCGATGGCTGCATCAGCCACAGCCTTCTCTAACTCGCGAACCCGCTTGCGCAACTCCTTAACTTCACTGATTTCCTTTGGCGTCTCCACGCGTACCACCTTCCCTAGCAAATGTGTTTTTCCGTACTTCCGGGCCCAATACCGAATGGTCCCGCCTGCGCTTATTCCGTATGTCCGCGCGGCTAACGCCGCACTCGCAAATTTACCCGATTCCAGTTCTCGCAACACCTGCGACTTGAACGCCTCACTATACCTAATTGCAACACGCATTGACACCGGCCTTTCTGTTGCAAAGTGTCAATCTACAGCCGGACGGGACATCCAGCAGAGAAAGAAAAAGCACACTAAACATAATGTGGGAACAATCATGTTACCTCTCCTTTCGAAAGCTGGATTTTAGCCTTGTACCTGCCAGAAACGCAAGTCTGTCATCGCTTCCCCGGCAATTCGCATTACCCCATTACAACGGATGATTGGTTCGTGTTGCAGAAACCTTGCCGTCGTGATTAAATAGCAATTAGAGGCAGTGAGCGTGACAGGTAGCGTACGGCACCGCACAGTCTGGCAAGGCTCTGGACCGGGCGTATGGCCTTTCACGAGACCCCTCTGGAGGGAGCGACCATGAGTAAATATATTGTGGTAGTTGCCGATAGCCAACGCGCTAGACTTTTTTCCCTGCAAGAATCGCTTACCCCTGAAGTTGAGTCCAGTCCACGTCTGATCGAGGAACAGGCGTTACTCAATGATGAGAGCGCCAACGTGGGCGCAAAAACACGGAGGCCCCCGGCCAAGGGTCGCAATCAAACCGGCTCGGGTGGCTCGTATTCGTTCGACAATCATCAAAATAAACGTCTGCTTGACGAACTGCGGAAGTTTTCAGGGGTGGTTATCAAGGAAGCCCTCAAACAGGCCAAAAAAGCCAGCGCCCATACGCTGGTCCTCGTAGCAGAACAGAAAACGTTGGGGGTAATCCGCGCCGCCGTAGCCAGTATTAAGCAGAAGGGAGTTCAATTCCTGGAGTGCGACCTTGAATTAACCGGCGAAACCCCGATTAAAATCCAAGCGCTGCTGGCTAAGCGAAAACTGATTCCCGCCATGAAACGGCCTTCACAGCAGGTGAGAAAGTAAGAAGAATATCTCACGCGAAGCCACGAAAACACGAAGGGAAGGGGTTAGTTTTTTAACACTATTACTCCGGCCATTAAACAGTAGCTAAAATCAAAATTTACCACCCGCCGAGTACGGCTAGAGACGCGGAGACACCGAGAAATCAAAGAGAATGTGGCGTTTATTTCGTTCACGCGGGTACACGTGCCCAAAATAAACGCCACGGTTTCTTGGAGGAATTCGTTGAGAAAGAGGAGAGAGAGGTCGGGGGGCTCCATTCGCCCGCCATGTCCCGCCTCCTCTTTCTCTTTGAATGACTCCCAGAGGGGTTGCGGGAATTATGCTTACCGGTACTCCGGGAAGCGGAATACCCGCAACATTTCTCGCGGATGTGGGGTATTCTCTGTGCCTCTGCGCCTCAAGCCTGGTAATCCAGGCGGGTGGTGAAATCTTTTTCGTCGCGCGGAAGGCGCTACCGTTTAATGGCTAGATTAATATTCGTATCTTCGCGCCTTCGCGTGGAAAATGACCTCGTGTTAAAAATTAACCCCAAGCAGTAAGCGCATCATGAAGCGCGACAGGGGATAGATGATCCCATCCAGCGCGCCAAGCCAAAGCAGGCCGAAGAGGATGAACATCCCATACCGCTCGATGCTCAGATACTCTTCAGCCCAGCGCCCCGGCAAAAGCCCGTAGAGGATCCTCGACCCGTCCAGAGGCGGAACAGGGATCAGGTTGAATACCCCCAACGTGACATTGGTGAGACAGAAAAACAGGAGGAACTTGCACGCCACCAACGCCAGGGGCGTCCCTGCCATCGCCAAGCCTTGAAACAAAAGACCCCCCACGATGGCGAGCGCGAAATTCGTCAGCGGGCCGGCCGCCGCCGTAATCATGACTCCTCGCTTGTAGTTCCTGAAGTTGTAGGGATTGATCGGCACCGGCTTGGCCCACCCCAGCAATACCGGACTGTGGGTCACGACAAGAATCAGCGGCAACAGGATCGAGCCGAACAAATCAATATGCGCAATCGGATTGAGCGTTAACCGA
>JBIKMI010000171.1:0-6252 GCA_044359285.1 Kiritimatiellia bacterium | reverse complement strand
GCCGCCCTCAAGGTCTTGGTTTCAGATAATCCCGCCCAAGTCGGGCGCTTGACGACCATTGAGGAGGTGGTACGGGAGTGGGAGAAGACGGTGCTCAGCGTGCAGATTGCCACCCGCAGGGAGGGGGCTGAGGGCGGGGGCAAAACTGCCGCTGAAGCGTTGGTGGCCAAAGGGACTGGCAAAGCGTTCATGGACCGCACCCGGATAATGATGGCCGAGTTTCAGAGTGTAGAGGATGGATTGATGGTTGCCAGAGTCAAGGCGGCGGACGCGGCGAAGAGGTTAAGCATTAGATCCATGGTGATCAGCGGCGGCAGCGGTATCCTTTTGGCCGTAATATCGATGATCGTAATTATCCGCGGGGTGTACCGGCAGGTCGGCGGTGAACCAGTCAAGATCGCGCTGATCACCGAGCAAGTCGCCGCTGGCGACCTGATGGTGGATTGGCGGAACGGCATCAAAGAACCGACAGGGATTTTAGCGTCGCTCGGAAAGATGGTGGAAAACCTCCAGTCGCAGATCCGTGATCTCCGTGATGCCGCCAATGTACTGGCCTCGTCCGCAAGCGAAATCTCGGCATCCGTAACCCAGGTCACCTCGGGGGCGCAGGAAACTGCCACGGCGGTAACGGAAACCACGGCCACAGTTGAGGAAGTGAAACAAGGTGCCCACCTCACGAGCCAGAAGTCCAAGGCGGTTGCCGATAACGCCCAGCAGGGGTTGCAGATGGCGCACGCAGGCCGGAAAGCGACCGATACCGTGGCGGAGGGCATGGTGCGCATCAACGAACAGATGTCGTCTATTGCCGGAACGATCATGAAACTCGGCGAGCAGAGTCAGGCCATCGGCGATATTACCGCCACGGTCGATGATATCGCCGAGCAATCGAACCTGCTGGCCGTCAATGCAGCGGTTGAGGCAGCCAAGGCAGGGGAGCATGGCAGGGGTTTCGCCGTGGTCGCCCAGGAAATCAAATCCCTGGCCGAACAATCAAAGCAGGCCACCAAGCAGGTGCGTTCCATTCTGAATGACATTCAGAAGGCCACCGGGGCCGCCGTGATGGCCACGGAAAAGGGCAGCAAAGCTGTGGATCAGGGAATGAATGAATCCGCGCGGGCCAGCGAGTCCATCCAGGCATTGAGCGCCAGCTTCACCGATGCCGCCCAATCTGCCGGGCAGATCGCCGCCTCGACACAGGAGCAACTCACGGGAATGGATCAGGTGGCTATGGCGATGGAAAACATCAAGGAAGCCAGCCAGCAGAACGTGACGAGCATGAGGCAGTTGGAAATGGCAGCGCAAACCCTGAAAGATATTGGTCATAAGTTCACGGAATCGGTGGGGCGATACAAGGTATAAGGGAGTGAGCGCGGGGTAACCATGAATGATTCTGAACAGGCTTTTCTCGAAACATTGCGGAAGGCGTTCGCCCTCGAGGCCGGGGAGCACCTCGAAACCCTCTCCGCAGGCCTGATCGGACTGGAAAAACCAAAGGATCCCGCGAATCTTCTATCCGCCATAGAGTCAGCCTATCGCGCCGCTCACAGCTTGAAAGGGGCGGCGCGTTCTGTGAACCTGCCCGCCATCGGCGCTGTCTGTCAATCCATGGAGAGTGTCTTCGCCGCAATGAAGCAGGGAGGGCTGACCGCAGGCGCGGCGGATTTTGATATTCTCCAACACGCCGTGGACAGCATGGCCGCCATGCTCGCCTTGCCCCCTTCGGCGTCCGAACCGGATGTCAGGCTGCTGATTGAACAACTGGAGGGTCTGGCCACCCGCGGCAAAGGAGGTTCGCCCTCCTCCCCTTCACAGGGCGATGGGGGTAAACCGGGCGCCGATGTTCCGCCCTTGCCGACAAGACCGGCATCACTGGATACGATCAGGATAGCGACCGCCAGGCTTGATGCCATCCTGTTGCAGGCAGAAGAGCTTATTTCCGTCAAACTCACTGCCGAACAGCGCCTGACGGAGCTGGCGGATACCCTTGCCGCCATCGAGGTCTGGAAGGCGGAATGGGAGAAGGTGGGCCCTGGACTCCGGCGGTCGCCCTCCGAGCCTCCCGGGCCGGTTGAAGTGCACATGGACCGCATGGGCGAAGTGGAGGCTCGGCTCCGCCGTCTGCTGGCGGCACTCCGCAGCGATCGCCGGGCAACAGGTCTTCTGGTCGATCAGTTGCTGGAGAACACCAAAACCTTACTCATGTTGCCTTTTTCAACCCTCCTCCAGACCTTTCCCAGGATGGTGCGCGATATTGCCCGCGAACAGGGCAAGGAAGTGGACCTGGTGTTCACCGGCGGCGATGTCGAGATTGACAAACGGATCCTGGAGCAGATGAAGGATCCCCTGATCCATCTCCTGCGCAATGGCGTCGACCATGGGATCGAGGCACCGGACGTACGCAGGGCCCGTGGCAAGGCCCCTCGCGGCACCATTTCCGTAAACATCTCGCCGGCCGAGGGAAACCGGGTCCAGCTTCTGGTTGCCGACGACGGCGGCGGAATAACGGCGGCAAGCCTGAGGGAAGCGGCCGTTCAACGCGGCTTGCTGTCGGGAAAAGAGGCAGGGAGCCTCGATGAACGTTCATCCCTGGCGCTGATGTTCCAATCCGGAGTCTCGACGAGCAAATTGATCACGGATCTCTCGGGACGCGGCCTGGGTATGGCCATCGTGCAGGAGGCGGTCGATAAACTGGGAGGCGTGATCACGGTCAACACCACTCCGGGGGAGGGCTCAACCTTCCGGATCAGTCTGCCCCTTACGCTGGCCACCTTTCACGGATTGCTTGTCGAGGAGGGCGGCCACCGTTTTGCTGTCCCGATGGCGAATGTCGAACGCGTGCGCCAGGTCAGAAAGGAGGAGATCCGGACCGTGGAGAACCGGGAAACCCTCATGATCAATGAGGCCCCCCTGGCGCTGGTGCGCCTGGGCAGGGCACTTGGGATGCCGGATGCCGGCAGCACGGCGTCGGAGAACCGGCCTCTTTGTTCCGTGATGGTACTGGCCGCCGGACATCAGCGCATGGCCTTTGTGGTCGACCGGCTGCTCCATGAACAGGAAATCCTGCTCAAGGGGCTCGGCAAACAGTTGACCCGCGTCAGGAACATCGCCGGAGCCACCGTGCTCGGCTCGGGCTCCATTGTCCCGGTCCTGAATGTTGCCGATCTGTTCAAGTCCGCCGTGGAGGCGCCTTCCGTCTCACCGCAGCAGCCCGAGATCAAACCCGGGAAAAAATCCATTCTGGTGGCCGAGGATTCCATCACCTCCCGCATGCTACTTAAGAACATCCTCGTCTCGGCCGGCTTTGAGGTTCACACCGTGATTGACGGAATCGAAGCCTGGACGGCGCTCAAGGAAAGACGTTTTGACGCCGTCGTCTCGGATATTCAGATGCCGCGTATGAATGGATTTGACCTGACGGCCAGAATCCGGCATGACGCCCCACTCACCGAATTACCCGTCGTTCTGGTTACCTCGCTTGACTCGCGGGCGGATCGCGAGCGCGGCATTGAGGTGGGGGCCAGCGCCTATATTGTCAAGAGCAGCTTTGAGCAAAGCAATCTGCTGGATGTGATAAGGAGACTGCTATGATTCGTGTCCTGATTGTTGATGATTCCCGGGTCGTCCAGATCCTCCTGTCCCATATCCTGGAGTCAGACGCGGAAATTCAGGTCATCGGCACGGTATCCGACGGAAAAGAAGCACTGGCGTTTGTTGAGCGGCAGAAGCCGGATATCATCACCATGGATATCCATATGCCCGAAATGGACGGCTACGACGCCACCCGCCGTATCATGGAATCAACACCGGTCCCCATTATCATTATCAGTTCCACCTGGGAGCCACGAGATCAAGCCTCATCCTTCAAAGCGCTCGAGGCCGGAGCGTTGGTTTGCCTCCCAAAACCCCCGAGTCCAGGGCATCCGGACTACGCGAAAGCCCTGGCGGAGATCATCGCGACGGTCAAGCAGATGGCGGAAGTGAAAGTCATCCGGCGCTGGCCGAAACATCCACCTTCGCCGGCGGTCCCGCTCCCCGCCATGCCGTTCCCCAGGCAACCGGTGCAGATTGTCGCCATCGGTGCTTCCACCGGAGGCCCGACGGCCATCCAGCAACTGCTGGCGGCCCTGCCGGCCGACTTCCCCGTGCCTATCCTGATTGTGCAGCACATCGCCCATGGATTCGCCCGGGGGTTTGTGGATTGGCTGAACACTGTTTCGTCACTGCCTGTCTATCTTGCCACAAACCACGAGCCCATCTGGAAGGGGCGTGCCTACGTGGCACCGGACGATCTGCAGATGGGCGTTGCGGATGGCGGTAGAATCCTGCTGAGCCATGCGCCGCCGGAACACTTCCTGCGCCCCTCGGCCTCCTATCTTCTTCGTTCGGTGGCGGAAACCTACGGGCAGGCAGCCGTTGGCATTCTCATGAGCGGGATGGGCAAGGATGGATCCGCTGAGTTGAAACTGATCCAGGACGCAGGGGGAATCACATTCGCCCAGGACAAGGAGAGTTCGGTCGTTCACGGCATGCCGGGTGAGGCCATCCGCCTGGGAGCGGCGAACCACGTCTTCCCTCCTGTGTCCATGGCGGCCGCCCTCGTTCAAATGACGCGCCCCCCCCCAAGGCGCCCCCCCCCCTCCGCCCGCGACTCAGATGGGGCCCGCCTGAGCCATGATTGGAAGCCTCAAGGTAACCTCGGTGCCTCGCTCCCGTCCCGGAGGAGGGCTGCTCAGGAAGATCTCGCCGCCGTGAAGGCGCACAATGTCCCGGCAGATGGAAAGTCCCAACCCAACGCCGGGGATTGATTCGTTGGTGCGATAGTAACGCTCCATGATGCGGCACTGATGTTCCGGGCGAATCCCGGTGCCATTATCGGTAACCGTCAGAGTCAGAAAGTCCGGCCGGGCAGGATCCTTCCGCAAGGCCACCTCCACCGTGCCGCCGGCGGGTGTATACTTGATGGCGTTTTCCACAATATTATGAAGAGATCGTTCCATTTTCTCCACATCCCATTCAATGGTTTCCCTGACGTCGTCAAGGAAAAGGGAAAGCGTCACCGGCTTCTTTTCGGCGTCAATCGTCAACAGCGCCACGGCCCGGCGGACAAAATCCGCAACCGGCTCCCTGGTGCACTGCAGCACCAGCGTCTTGGCCTCGAGTCTTCCGACATCCAGAATTTCCTGCGTGGTATGGAGAATCCGTTCAATCCCGTTTTTCATGAGGGTCACATACTTTATCTGCTGTTCAGACAGCGGCCCCGTGATGCCTTTCAGCATATTTTCCACGGCATAACGCAAGGAGACAACCGGCAATTTAATCTCATGCGAAATATTGGAGACGAACTGCATCTTGGCCTTGTCGAGCACATCGAGGCGCTCCATCGCGACGCGCAACCGCTCTTCCGCCCGCTGACGCTCGGCCAGTTCATCCTGCAGGGCCAGATTGGTTTGCGTCAGGGCGGCGGTCCGCTGCAAAACCCGCCGCTCCAGCTCCGCAAGGGTCTGCTGTAATTCCGCCTCCACGGATTTGCGTTCGGTAATGTCCTCGACCAGCCCATCATAGCCGTCCACGCTGCCGGAATGGGCCCGGTGCTGGACAATCGTGTTCCGGACCCAGCGCATGGCGCCGTCCTTGTTCAGGATCCGGTGTTCGATCGGGGAGAGCCGTTCGCTGGAGATGATCTGCTCGATATAATTCATCACCGCCTGCCGGTCTTCCGGATGCACCATGTCAATCCACAGGAAAGGGTTCGATTGGAATTCTGCCGGGAGATACCCCGTCACCGCCTGACACCCCGAGCTGTGATTGGTATGTATCGGCCTCCCTTCCTCGAACTGCACCGAGTAGGTGTAAGTTGGAATCGCCGATAAAAGTTCCCGGTACCGTTGATCGCTCTCCCGCAGGGCCTCCTGCGCCAGATAGCGTTCTGTGATATCACGGGAGATGCCGAACGTGCCCACGATCCGCCCTGCCTCATCGTGGAGCGGCATCTTGGTCGAGCTGCACCAGGTAACCCTTCCATCCGGCCAGGTTTCCTTCTCCTCCTTGCCGATGATAGGCTGCCCGGTCGCGATGACATGCTTTTCATCCTCCAGCGCCGCGCGGGCATGCTCCTCGGAAAAGAAATCAAAATCCGTTTTCCCGCTGAGAGCCGCCGAATCAGCCATCTTGCACGAGTCAACCTTGGCTTTATTGACAAGCACAAACCGGCTCTCCAGATCCTTGAAATAGATCCTGTCGGGAATACTGTCC
>JBIKMI010000170.1:0-6262 GCA_044359285.1 Kiritimatiellia bacterium | reverse complement strand
ACAAGACGGGCAATCCATCCTCCTGGATTCGGGCACCACCACGTTGGCCGTTGCCCGGGCACTCAAAACCAAAAAGCGCCTGACCGTCATCACGACCTCCCTGCCCATCGCCTCGGAACTTCAAAGCTGCGAGTCTATCGATCTGGTCTTGTTAGGCGGCGCGTTACGGCGGGAGGCTCCGGATTTGATTGGACCCCTTACGGAAAACAACCTGGAACAACTCAAGGCAGACATCGCCTTCATCGGAGCCGACGCCGTAGACACCAACGGACAGGTCTATAATCAATCCATCGCGGTGGCCCGCATGCTGACCCGTATGGCCTCCTCCGCGCGCCAGACCTATGTGGTTGCCGACAGCACGAAAATTGGCAAAACCGCCCTGGCACGCTTTGGAAACCTCAAGGGCTGGAAAGGCCTGATTACCGACCGCGGGTTAACGCACACCCAGATTACCTCGTTAAAGCGCGCCAGCTGTAATGTGATCCATCCACCAATAAAAGGGTGACCGCTGTAACCGGCAGGGCATGCCCTGAATGTACGCTTTTATGCCATGGGCCCCGGGGCCCCCGCTCGATCTTGCGCTCCACCAGGCCAGGCGGTTTTTCATTTGTCGATTTCTCGTATATACTCCATGCACCTTTCGCGGAAGGCGGCATCGCCCATCCAGTCCGCGGGCGGCTCATTCCTGCCCAGCTCAATCTGCCGGTTCACGCCCTCCAGGAACTCCAGCGCCGCTGCCGCCACCGGATTGCCCGACCTCGCCTGCGCGCGGTTGAAAAGCGTCACGGCAAAACGGAAGTCGTCGGCGCCTTCGCGGCAACGGGCCAGATGGATCGTCGGCAACAGCTCCTTGCGCCCCCAGTTAACCATCGCCGTGTCCGGCTCCCGCCCGTCCAGATCGAAGAACTGGTACCCATGCAGCGCCAGGAGATGCCACTGGATGCGCCCTTTGATCCCCTTGCGCATCTCGGCCCACTGGTACGCGCCGAAACTGAAGCGTGTCGTCCCCTGGTTGTAGATATAAAGCTCCTTATTGAACTCCCGCGCCTTCGACAGGTCGGCGGGCGTGTGCGTGTTCAGACTGGAATACATCAGGGTCTTGAAGATCTCCTGGATGGACCTGTCCAGCGGCGTGTCGCCCCAGTGGACCGAGTACGATCCGCCGATCTTCACAAACGGCACCGCCTGGCGGTAAGCCTGCATCAACTGCAGTTGCGCTTGAGCCGTTTCGATGACGCGCGGCTCGTCGGTGAAGCCGTAGGCCAGCGGCGGCCAACCTTCCTCCCTGCCATGCTCCCGCACCGCCGTCCAGACGAGCTTCAGCAGTTCGCCGAAGGGCTTGCCGGTCTTCGTCTCCCAGTTGCGCCCCGTCTCCCCGATCTCATAACCGTCGTGCAGCCCCTCGACCATCGCCGGCCCGCCATAGACATGGATTTCGCGGGTGAACCCGGCCTCTCTGGCCGCGCGGAAATATGCGTCGCATGCGCTGAAATCCAGCAGGGGCCGGCCGCCCTGATCCAAGCCCGTGAAAGGAATGTTGGGCCCGCCCGAGATGGTGTTCATGCCGTACTCCTTCTGCAGCATGAACAGCTCGCGCCATGCCGTCGCCTCGCGTGCGGCTCCCACGCCCCTGGGAATGTGCGTGCCGAAGAAACCGAAAACGAAGCCGGGTTCATCAAGCGTCAGGTCCAGGACCTCGAGCGTCAGCGGCAGGGAGAGCTTCAGGTCGCCGGCGTTAAGTTCCACGTCGCCCCTGTATACACCGGGCCTGGCGTCCGCCGGTACGGCGACGGTGATCCAGAACTGACGCGTGAGGTTGGTCTCCAGCCTCAGTCCCGCGCCGGCCACCGGCCTCAGGCTCTCGGGGGTGATGCGATAGGCGAGGTCGTTGAAGCCGCGGGTGAGTGCATGGTGAACGTAACGGAGATCGACGTTAGCGGCCGGGATAACGCCCCCGGCCCCCCGCAGGTCCGTGGCGCGCAGTTGCACGGTTGCGCCGGCCGGCTTGAGCGGGCGCAGGGCAAAGGAGCAGGAAACACGCTGGCCACGGGCCGCGGTGCGCTGCAAACTACCGCCGGTCGGGACAGCATCCAGCAATGAGAGGTCCTGTTCCAGGGGGGGGAAGCCAAGCGCATAGCCACGGGCAAGGTCCCCTGCCCCCGCGGAGAAGGACTGGCTCACGGGCCCCAGGCAGACAGCGCGGTCTTCAAACTCCTTGCGATTGCGCGCTTCAACCTCGGCAACCCACTTCTCCCCCTCCGCACGATTCGAATCCGGATAGAGGATCAGTCCCGCAACCTTGCAGGACATCGGAGCGTCGGAGGTGAATCCCAGAACCAGCCGCCCGTCCACTGCGTCCGCAGTGAAACGCGCGGGCTTGAAGAGATCCCGCATATAAAGATCCCAGACACGGTCGCCCGGCCGGGGCTCGATCTTCTCGAAGCGGAAGAGGTAATCGGCGGGCCCTTCAGGGCCGCGCGCGTCCACCCACGCCTCCCTGCCTCCGGCGCTGATGGAGCGGCGGGTGTGCCGGCAGGCTTCGCCGCCCCAGTAGCCACAGTCGTCGAAGACAACCCAGACGTGGTATTTACCGCTGGGCACCGCCGCCACGAACTCGCTTCCGGCCATTTCAACGTAATCGCGATAGAGCCGGGTGGGAAAAGTGTCGTCGCGCGAACTGCCGCGCCCCCAGGTGGCGCGGCGCAATCCCGCCGTAGCGCCGGCCCGGCCGAAGACCGTGTTCCAACTGACCGGAGTGAAACCGGGAAACACCGTCTGGCTTTCAGGCCCGAAGTCGAAGGCCAGGATGCCACCCGGCCTCGACTCCCTGACCAGACGCAGATGGTCCAGATACAACGCCGCCACCTTGCCCCTGGGCTCAAACCCGATGTCCAGCCGGATGATGGCTTTGGGGTTGATGTTGTTCTTCAGATCATTGTTGCGGCTGCCGGCCTCACCGCGGTACAGGCCGTTCACCGGCAGGGAAACCGTGTTGGCGCCAGGCTTGAGATTGAAGGTCCCGTTGTGCCGGTTCCAGTAGGTGTTGCCCTTCGCCTTCCAATCCTCGTCGCCGATCAGCACGCTACCGGACACCAGGGCCTCCCCCTCGACAAAGACATCCAATTCCAGCGAGTCATACCCCGACCAGTCCCGGGGCAGGCGATAGGAATTCCCATACTCGTCGGGAGCCACCTTCAGCGACCGGGCGCCGTGTGTCGCGTGCAGGGCGCTGAATGACGGGCGGAAGGCGGGCTTATCCTTGAAGTACTCGTTCTCGTGCTTGAAGTTGAAGAGGTTGAGATCCGCGTCCTGTTCGAAATCGACAAGCACACGGGTCTCGGTGGCATACACCGGCAGGGCCAGCGCCGCCAGCAGGATGTTGATCATCTTTCTTATGTTACTCAAGCTATCCCTTCGGTCACTTCACGGGCAATGGCAACCCATTGGCGCACCCGGTCGGGATCGCGTTCGACGGTTTCCACATCCTTGAGCGTGATATCCACATGGCAGCCACGACAGGCCTGAAGGTCCCGGGCAAGAGTCTTCCGGATGCGATCCGGATCGAACCCGTAACTCACCATGTCGGCCGGGCTGGGCCGGTAACTGATCACGTAGTCCTTGCCGATCTGCTCCGCGCAGCGCGGCACGTTGGCGAACGGCGACACGGCAATCCGCCGCAGGTTGGGAATGGCCCGCAGCATATCGATCTTCCGGGTCAGGTCCTCGCAGCAGCCATAGGCCGTCAACCCGAACTTCGCCATGATCGGCATCTGGTAACGCAGCAGGAACTCCTCGTGCATTTCGGGCGAGACTGAGGTGAACTCCTGTGCGGCCATGTAGCACCACAGGTGTTTCCGCGGCACGCCATTGACATTGGCGGCAGGATCCGGCAATTCCTCGGCATGGGGCATGGCCTGGTTTGAACGCCCCGCGCTGCCGTAGTCCCCGCTCAGGCTCCAGTCGCCCGCCGCCTCCGCCTCATCCTGCGCCTTGAGCACGCCGTCGGACATGAAGCGCATCAGGCCGTGCAGCCATTCAGGATTATCGAGCATATCGAGCATGATATTTTCGATGCCGCGGAGATGCCCGAGGTCGGTCGAGAGATCGCCGCCCCAGAACCGGAACACCGGCGAACGGTCAACATTAACCTCGATAACATCACCGATGGCGTCCCGGAGTCGCGCCGCGTTTTCCAGCGTGGCCTCTTCATCAATCGCATGACGGGGAACCCGCAGGTTGTCGACGTCGGACAGCGCCTTGATCGGGTAGTCCTCCTTGTAGGCGCCGCCCTCTTCGCCGGTGGTCATCTTCTCCCCCTCGATCCCCCACCCCTGACAGCGGTGCACGGCCGGCATCGTCACCCACGGCTCGAAAATGGAATCGTCGTTGAAGGTGTGGCAGAAGAGCTGCCGGCGCAGGACATCCTCGTATCGGCGGAGGAACGGATCGACGCAGACACACTTCGCCTGTGGCATCTCGTTCCAGGCGAAGGCCCGCACATAGATCAGCGGGCGGGTGGGCTTGAGACTGTTATGCCGCCGCCAAAGGCGACGGCGTTCCGCCTGTACCGGGGCGGCGCAAAGTTCAGCATAGCGTTTCGCGAGATCGCGCAGAATGACAATGTCCTGATCATGACTCATTTCAGTATTCCTCTTTTCCCTCAGCCGGGCGCCCTTCGGAACAGATGAGCCGCTTCATCACAATCCTGTCGGCTCAAACCCAGTTGTTTTGTCACTTCTTCTCCACTCCTGCCGTGGCATCAGCCAATGCCTTCTCAAACTTCGCCAGTTGTCTCTGCAGGCTCTTCAGGCCGGAGTGCCCCTGCAGACCGGGCTCCAATGACTTCCGGCTGAACTCCACCGCCCTGGCATAATCCTTCTTCTGGAACCAGATCTCGGCCAGGGTATCCAGGATGTCTCTATTCTTCCCTTCCGTCAGCTCGTTGGCCTTGCCCGCCATCCCGAGGGCTTTATCGGGATTCCTCAATTCCGGGGGAACGGTGTCCACCAGGAACCACGCATAGTGGTTCAACACTTCCCAACTCTGCGGATCCAGACTGAGCGCCGCCTTCCATTTGGCCTCGGCAGTGACCCAGTCCTTCGCCTTGGCCGCCTCCTTGCCTTCCGCGTAAAGCGTCTCGAGTTGCTGTTCCTTGGAAAGCGGCGCCGCCGGCATGGTTATCCCACCACGACTTTTGGACGCCAGCCAATATTCAAGCCCGGCCATCGGCACCGCATGATCCGTCGCCGGCAACGCATACAACGAAACCTCATTCCCGCTTTTCGTCACAAGCGAATGGAGAGCGGCCGCCTCCGCCGGAGCAAACGGCACCACAGGGTCCGCCATGCCCCAGACCGCCGTAACCGGAAGTGCCGGGGCCTGTCCGCGGCCCAGAGTCGTGAACCGGCCCGCCACGGCGGCAATGGCGGAGAACCGGCCTGGCTGCTCCACCGCCAGTTCGCCAACGGCAAACGCACCGGCGCTGAACCCCAACAAACTAACCCGGTTGGTGTCAACCGGCCAGTGCGCCGCGATATCATTAATCACTTCTCCAATTTCCCGCTTCTCCACCTCATGATAGCGCCCGCAACGACGGGCATTGACCCGGGCGATCAGGAAGTCCGCCGCCGGCTGATGACGCTCAAGGATCAGGCCGTCACTAAACGACCCCATTCCCGAGCCATGCAGGTAGACCACCAGGGCCAGGCGTTTCCCGGGCGGAATCCCCGCCGGGACAAAAAGCGCATAGGGTTGGGCACTGCCATCATCAGAGGAAACGATGGCACACTCGCGCCATCCGCTCGGGGGTGATGGCGCGGCCTCTGGAAAGGCCTCGTTCACGCCGGGCAGCAAGGCCGCCTCAACGGCCCGGGCAACCGTGGAGGTGGCCGACTGCGGCAGCAGATCCTTCTGCGCCCTCCAGCCGCGATACAGGGCGGCACGCAACGGAACCACGGCACCCCAGCGGTCCTTCCTGCTCTTCGCCACCGTCGCCGCCAGTTGCCGCATACGCACCTCCATCAGCGGCTTCCCCGCGAAATCACGCCCCTTCATATCTTCCCACCCGGCGAGAACATTCGTGGCCAGGGCCATGAGGTCGGTGCCCTCGCGGAAGAGCGGACGATAGGCCGGCGCCGGTGGTTTTTCCGTCCCCCCGTCGCCCAGGAGCAGCGTCCAGAACTGCTCCGGCCGCTGGCCCTGCCCGATCACCCCATTCAGGCTGGCCCAGCGCTTGACGGAATCGCGCGCCATGTTGAACCCG
>JBIKMI010000169.1:0-6265 GCA_044359285.1 Kiritimatiellia bacterium | reverse complement strand
GGGGCATTGGACACGAAGTTGCCGTACATATCCCGCGTGATGGAGTAAACCGTGATGGAACTGCCCGCCGCGATGTTCTGTGCACCGACGACCGTGCCATTCCCGTCCGCCGCTGTCTCCACCCGGACTTGCACAGGCGCTGCAGGCACAACCGTGAGCGTCCCGTTGTTGTAAGTAATCGCATAATTGGCGCTGGCGAAGGTTCCGCCTGTTGCGGCAGCGGGAGTAATGCTGTGGGCTCCGACCGTGGCCGCCGGCATCGCGCCACTACTGGTCAGCGTCACCGACCCAACGGTTTCGCCGTTTTTCAGTCCGGTGGCCACGAACTCTGTGCCGTCGAATATCACGGTCTCTCCGCAGGTTTTTGTACGGTTATTCGCCGTGAGGGAAAGTGCGGCCTGATTCACTGTGAGCGTCTGCGGGGCGGAGGGCGCCGTATTGAAGTTACCATCACCCGCCTGACTGGCAGTGATCGTGGCACTCCCTGCTTTCAGGATCGTGACCGTGCTACCCGCCACGGCCGCTACCGCCGGATCCGAACTGACATAATCTACCTCCAACCCCGAACTGGCGGTAGCCGTTAGCCCGAACGGGGGATCGCCGTATGTGTTGGCCGCCAGAGCCCCGAAAGTAATCGTTTGGTTCGCCTTGTTCACCGTTAAGGTCTGGGGAACGGCTGGGGCGGCGTTAAAGTTGGCATCCCCCGCCTGGCTGGCGGTGAGCGTGGTGCTCCCGGCTTTCACGATCGTGACGCTACTGCCCGCCACGGTCGCCACCGCGGGATCTGAACTGACATAACTTATCGATAAACCCGAACTGGCCGTAGCGGAAAGTGCGAAAGCGGCATCCCCGTATGTCCTGGTGGCCAGGGCCCCGAAGGTAATGGTCTGGTTCGCCTTGTTCACCGTCACGCTCGTATTGCCAGAGACCGCGTTATAGCTGACCATATCAGTCGGGGTAAAGGTCACGGACTGACTCGCCGTCCCAGCGTTTGGCAAAGTGGCCGGGGTCGTGAATGCAAAATTGCCGGGCACGGAAGCCGTACCGCCGCTCAGCGTCGAGGCGCTGAGCGATTGGCCATAGGTGATTGCGGTGGCCGTCGGCCAAGTCGTCACCGTCGGCGTCGCCTTGATTACAAATGTGCCGTTGGCCGAACCTTGGTACCCGGAATCGTCAATCGTGGCGGTGACCGCGTAAGAACCGGCGGCGGTCTGCGGTGCGTTAGCCCAGACAACCGTCAGGCCCGCTGGCACCGTGGTGGCCGTTGGCATGAGCGGACTACCCGTGTAGTTCTGGCTCAAGGCACTTAGCGTCACCGTGGCTGCGGCTTTATAGCGAATGCGCACTTGCCCCACAAACCCAGCCCCTCCCTTCACGGAGGATAGACCGTCATCTCCGCCTCCTCCCCCCCCACCAGGCCCTGAAGCAGGGGCACCCCCTGCCGCACTGCTTCCACCTGATCCGCCCGGTCCGCCTCCCGTAACTGCCGTTGCACCCGTTTGGCTGGTAGCCGCATTCCCGGCACCCGCTGTACCTGCGGAGCCCCCTCCCCCTCCGCCTGCGGATCCACCCACTCTACCATTTCCACCTCTGAACTTGACATCGCCTGTTGCGCCTGCGGCTCCGCCGTTGCCACCTGCCCCGCTGCTGCCACCCACTCCTCCCGCTCCACCCGCGGCGTTCAATGTCGACGTGCCGACAAAAAAAGTATTTCCGCCGGCCCCACCCGTGCCATTGGCGTTGGCACCTGCCGCACCCGCCGCACCCACCGTATACGAGTAGGAGTTGCCAGGAATGACCAAATAGGAATTCAATCGGGCATAAGCACCGCCACCGCCACCGCCCGCCCCGTACCCAAGCATCGTATTATCGCCGCCGCCGCCACCCCCGGCGCCCCAACATTCAATGGTAATCAAGGTAACCCCGCTGGGTGCGGTCCAAGATCCGCTGGTGGTTGACGTGTTTGTTATTACAGCCGCAGCAACGTTCCCAACGCCAAGCCGCGTGACCACTAACGCAAGGTAAAGAATGTGCCATTGATTTTTCATGCCGATTTCCTCCCTTGCTGACAGATGTCGTTTTAACGCTTCAAGTCGTCAAGTCATCACTGCACAATCCGTGCCACGTCATGCTTTCTTACAAACGCTGGAAGACAATCACCTCTCAACCTCCTGATTATCAGACTGATACACCGGAAGTAATTCGCGAATAGAAAAACCCAATCCGAATTGGGCCCGCTGGCCTTGTAATGATTCCCGACAATCCGGGATCAGGTGAGAAGGTGAAAAAAAGAAGGTGGGCACCGATGTGCCCACCTTTGCGACAACCCGATATGAGTGGCCTGTTCAGCTCAGTTTGCGACGAAGCCAACCCAAGCCAACCAACCCCATACCGAGTAAACTCAACGTCATCCCGCCATCCGGCACCGACACATTATCCAGCCGGAAACTGTCCTGAGACCCCGCCCCGAACAGCGCTCCAACCTTGAGGCCGATACTTTCGGTACCTGCCCCTGTCAGAAACGAGATAGAGTAGTGTGTCCAGCCTGCCGTCTGGGTGCCGATAGCTCCAAGTCCATTCACCGCCACCAGACTCCCACTCATATCCGCGCCGGAATATTCCAGGGCCTGCAACTGAATCTCACTGTCTCCTACAAAGCCATCCGACTCCTGGCGCCCGGTATGCCCGGTAAACCCCGCGCCGATGGCCTGGTAGTCAAAGGTGAGCGTATATAAGGTATTCGGATCCACATCCAAATAATACTGTCGCAAATCCTGGACATGATTGGCATTGCCTCCCGAGGCATTCGCCCCTGACGTCGCCAACGCATACCCATCGACAATAGACCAGGAGGCATATTGGTTCCGATCCGCATCCTTGATAAACCATGCCTGACTTGGTGCCGCAGGTACACCTGAGGCAATAGTGGTGGTGGTTTCAAATCCTCCGTCTTGGATCATCAACCCATATCCCTGAGTCCAGCCGCCGAGAACCAGTCCCGATACGGTGGCCATCTTCAGCCATTTAGCAAACCTCGATTTCATAATCATTCTCCTTTCGTTCAGGTTGTTTCATCACGAGCTCTACCCGGTGTCAGTATTTAGCACAGGGCATGCCATCCTCCCTGCATCCCGAGTTATCCCGACATAACCTGTTGGTATCCAATGAACAGGAATGTTGGTCATCAAATCACAACCTCTTCAAGGTGTGCCTGATTCTGTAAAAGAAACCGACAAATTCAAATGGGGGCAACCCCGAAATTAATCTGTTTCCACGTCATCGAGCGTCAAAGTGCAGGACTTCTGCATGCCACCCTGCCATATTGAGTGCGACGAACCGTTTGGCACACCTCACGCTTTAGTTATGGTTAGAAAAAAAGGCGTTTTTAAAAAGGAGCGCTCATGAACGAGGGAGAGTACTTGTCAACGGGCGAAGCCGCCAAGGTGCTGGGAATTTCCCGATCAACCGTGGCCCGGCGTTTTGACGAAGGCACGCTACGTGGGAAAGCCCACCCCATTACCGGCGAACGCCTGATCTCTACCGAGAGCATCACGCATTTCTTCGAGGACCATGTTCATACCGGAGCGCGCTATCGGGATATTGCCCTCTTTGAGCACAGGCGGCGGTGGCCACGCTATGCCGTACACCTTCCCTGCACCCTTGAATTATATATTACCGACAAGCCGCTTGAAGATACCCGGGGCGGCGCGATGGTTGACAACATCAGTGTGGATGGGGCGGGGCTTTCCCACATCCAGTTCGACGCCCATTCCTTCCCCGCCGAATCCTTCCGGATACTCCTGGAGATCGATCAGCCGCTCCTGCCTGCCTGGAGCGCTTACTGCCAAGTCATTCGATTGCACGTCAACGGGCACCTCTCGGCCGGATTACAGTTTATGCACATTTCAAAAACATGTTGCGATCAAATCGCTGCGCTTGACCGTCGGAACGGCTTACAACTTAAGCCCTGACAACGAAGGGTCATGAGGCCCCAGCCAAACCAGCCAACCAGCCATAACCCCCAATAAATATACCCTTTATGAACGCTCCAACCTATAGCAGCCCTGACCAACCGGACGATTGGCATAGTTGTTGCGGTGTAGAGAATGGCGTCCGAACATCACGTCATGGAAGGAGAGCAGTAGATATGAGAACATGGGTTACCGTATTAGGAGTAAGTATATTCGTGTTGGCGTTGTCCAACAGCGGGTTGTCGATCACGATGACCTCGGTGGACGGGAACTGGCTGAACGTCGTGGGCGATCCAACCCCGGTCATGCAAAGCGTCAGCGTAGGCTACGGCAATGGGACGGAGGACCAGGTACGCTGGGGGGACCCGGCCGGCTGGTTCAGCTGTGATCGAAGCGGACTCGGCTTTACGGGCGCAGGCACGCCTCAGACTTTCGCGGCTGAGCAGGCGTTCGAGATCGGGCAGCTCCGGCACTTCAACTACCCGGTTTATGACGCGGCCTCGGCGGCGGATCTCCAGCTGAACATGACGTTCTCGGACCCAGCCGGGCTAAGCGGGATGTTCCAGTTCACGTTCGCCGTCAATGAGACGGAAAACAACTACTGGCCGGACGGGAATCCGTTGAATGATGACTTCATCAGTTTTCCGTCATCATTCTCCAGTGAAACCATTACGATCGGCGGAACAACCTATACGCTCAGGCTATTGGGATTCGGATCAAACCCCGGAAATCTGGTCAGCCAGTTCAGATCATCCGAAGGCGACGTCAACAGCACCTTGCTGTGGGGCAGGATCACGACTGAAACGCCCGTTGGCGTGCCGGATGGCGGGACAACCCTGCTCCTCCTGGGTGTGGCGTTGACGGCCATGTTCGTGCTGTCAAAACAAACGGGTGAGGCCAGAGGCTAACAGATCAGGACATAAAGAAGGAGTCCGGATACAACGCCCCGTTCTTCCCCACTGGTTCATCAACCGAGGGGAAGATAACGGGGCGACTGATTTTTACCTGTCGATCACCTCAAAGGCGTGTCAGGAAATACCTAACGGATTAATCAGGGAATCCCTGATTGCCGGATACGGCAGGGAGCGTATGGTGAAATCCAGTCATGATTACTGACACCATACTTCCGGTCATCCTTGGATGCGCCCTTACGGGCGGCGTCATCGCATGCCTCTGGCTGCGCGAGCCACCGTCCTTCGCTGGTCGCATGCTGATACTGGCCATGGGGGCTCTTGCAGGCGATGCCCTTTGCACGGGATTCAGCCTCCACGCAGAGCAATCCCTGCAACTGGCCGTCTGGCAGCGGGCGGGATTAATGGCCAGGACGGTCGCCTTGTTCAGCCTGACGCTCTTCAGCCTGACTTATGCCCGGGTCAATTATCGTGAATTCCTGCGGGGATGGCGCTGGCCGTTAGCAGTCATCGGGGGGGCACTAGGCGCCCTTATGGTGTCAGGCTGGAATGACTGCCTCACCACGCTACGTCTGACGGACGCTTACCCAGGGTGGAAGCTGAATCTGGGACGATCTGGCATTTTTACGGTGTCGCTGCAATTGCTGCTGGCGGTCGCGGCGCTCATGAATCTGGAAAGGACGCTCCAGGCCGCTGTCGGGACGCTTCGCTGGAAAGTCAAATTCATCACTCTCGGCGCAGGAGTGATCCTGGCGGCACAGGTCTATACGATCACTCAGGCGCTGATTCTCGGTGCGATCACCCCCCTCTCGGGCCAGATCAACCTGGCCGCCCTGATGGTGGGGGGGGGACTGGTGATCGCCTCCCTGTTTCGGGCCCATCTGGGCGACGGAAATCTTTACATCTCAACCCATCTCATTTTCAGATCGTTGACTTTGCTGGTGATCGGGGGATACCTGGTCGCCGTGGGAGGGTCCGCCAAACTCTTCTTTAACAGGGGCGATGATTGCTCGTTCCTGCCGTTCAAGTTTCTGCTGTTGCTGACCGCGTTGGTGGCGCTGGGAATCGCCTTGCTTTCAGACCGCCTCCGGCAACGTGCCAGACTTCTCCTGAGCCGTCATTTGTTGCGCCCACGCTATGATCATCGGCAGGTCTGGGCGACGTTGATTGGACGAACCTCGCAAGCCGAAAATGCCCCCTCGTTCTGCCAGGAAACGGCGAACTTGATCTCGGAAACCTTTGAAATCATGTCCGTTACAATCTGGCTGATCGACGAGCCCTTGGCAAAGCTCAGTTTTGGCGGGTCGACACAAGAGCCGGAAACCCGGGCCATCGTGCCGTCCGGCGCCAACATCCATCGCCTGACCCACGGCTTGAGGGCCC